>NZ_JAMQJY010000004.1 GCF_023703085.1 Alkalicoccobacillus plakortidis
GGTGGTGGAGGGAAGAAGACGAGAAATAAACAAGAAGTTAGCTTCAATGTGTAACAAGTACTCTATTGCAATGGCAGTAGGATCTCAAAAAGCCAGCTTAAAAGATAGGAGCGAACGTAAAACATTTGAAGTGGTGCGTAAATATAATGAAGATGGTTTACTTTTTGCAAATATTGGAGCTGAATGTAGCCTCGAATATGCAAAAGAAGCGGTTAAAATGATTTCGGCTGATGCATTACAACTTCATCTCAATCATATACAAGAACTTGTTATGCCAGAAGGTGATCGTAATTTTGTTAATAGATTACATAATATTAGTAAGATCGTAGAGAAAATTGGCGTTCCAGTCATTGTAAAAGAGGTTGGGTTTGGTATAAGTATGGAGACTGTAGAAACTTTAGAATCGATAGGGGTTCAGTACATAGATATCAGTGGAAGAGGAGGAACCAACTTCTCGAAAATCGAGAATGAAAGAAATAACCATTCCTATCTAGAATTATTTAATGAGTGGGGGATATCTACTCCAAGCTCTCTAATTGAAGCACTATCTGTTGCAAAACAATCCTCAATAATTTCTTCGGGAGGATTAACTAATGGTTTAGATATAGTAAAGTCTTTGGCGCTTGGAGCTAAAATATGTGGTTTATCATACCCGGTATTAAAGGCACTTAATGAAAATGGGGTGGAGGGGCTTGATACATTCATTCAGAGCTTGCAAAAGCAAATTACATTCATAATGACAGCATTAGGTACTCCTACTATTGATGATTTGAATAATACGGATATTGTTATTACTGGTGAAACAAATCATTGGTTAAGTAAAAGAGAAATTGATACATCAATTTACAGTGTAAGAAGCAAAGGAAAGAGATCTTTCCCAACCTATCATGTATAGTAAACCTTCATAATTTATAGTAAGTTTAGTCCAGGTCTTAAATACTATTAATTCTAACTTATTTTTAAATATAAGTTGTAATATATATAGGTATTTCTGATTACAACACATAAGGGAGATGATTATTTGACACATACCGTCGTAATACCTGAAATTAAGTATCCTTTCACAGGGGCAATTAACATGGAGCATGCGAAAGAAGTTAATTTAATCACCTACGAATGGGCAGCAAGTAAAAATATTTTAGATCCAATAAAATTAGAAAGTTATAACGATGAAAAAGCAGGTTATCTAGCAGCTAGGGTACATCATAAAGGTGATATACAAGATATGATAACAACATCTGAATTCATCTTATTATATTGTATCTTAGATGAATATAGCGATAATGCGAAAAATGAGATGGAATATAAACTTCATTCTGATGAAATTTTATCTATTTTTAAAAAGGGTTATACCAACCAGACTGATCCTATATTTGGTGCATGGGCAGATTGGTGGAGACAAATTAAAGAAATAACTAATTCGACTTGGAGAGAACAATTCATATATAATGCTACTAACTGCTTTAATACAATGGTTTGGGAAGTTGGTTATCGGATAAGTGATAGATCTCCCTCATTACATGAATACAGGATTGAGCGACAACATACTGTGACTTATTTGATGTTTGATTTAGCAGAAAAATCAAATCAAAATTATATTCCTGACAAAATTAAAGACGAAACATTCTTTAATATGATTGAGTCTGCCAATAAAATTGTAAACTGGGCTAATGATCTTGTTTCGCTAAATAATGAACTAGAAGATGGAGACGATCATAATTTAATAATACGTATTCAAAAAGAGAATAATGTAACATTAAATGAGGCAATAAATAAAGTATTTCTGATGCATAATCAAGAAGTTGATAACTATATGCGATTCGAGCATGAATTATTAACTAACGCTAACAAAGAATTCAAAGACGAATTGAAGGAATTTGCTCTCATACTTAGAAGATCAATAATTGGGTTTTATGATTGGAGTGAAGAGTCGAAAAGATATAAAACTTCAGAAAAAACAAAAGAGATAAAGTCAAACTAACTCTATTATCAAAAATTTCAAATGAGGTTACACATCTTGAATGTACAAAACTTATTTGAGTGCTCTCAAAAACAGGAAAATCTATCATTAGTTGATGCAATCAATAAAGTTGAAAAGTTGTATAATCAAGAGGTAGATAACTTTATGCAGATTGAGCAAGAATTGTTGAATGCTACTGATAACATCAACACGAATAAATCGATTTTATTCTTGGACTGAGAATTTAATAGCTAGATATTATGATTGGAGTGAAGAAACGGAGAGATATTAGATTAGAGGGAGTGAAAATAAAATGAAACTGACTTTATTTACTGAAAACTCAATCAAAGTTCTTGCATACTTTGTTAATAGCCAGCACAAGACTGTTATTACAGTAAAAGAAGTTGCTGACTATTTGTTACTCTCATATGATCATTTAAAGAAGATATTTTGGAATCTAGATAAAAAAGGGTATTTAGATTCTATAAGAGGTAGGAACGGTGGGTATCAATTTAATCACAATCCAAACAGGATTAAATTAGGTACACTTGTAGTAGAATTAGAAAATTTGAATGTATTATCAAATAAATTCATTGGCAATTGTGAATTGAAGAAAAGTATTAAGTTTGCATTAGATTGTTTTATTAAACGATTGGATCAATATACTTTGGATGATTTAATATCGGAAAATCAGAAAATAAGTTAGTTCGATTTAAAATTAATAACGAACATTTCCTTTTATAAATTCGGAAATGTTCGTTATTTTCATCTTCGATTCTTTCCACATTCTTTCCATAACTATCTAACTTAAACTAAAATACATGTAAGAGAGAACGGTTTTATATAGTTGAACGAGGTTAGTGTAGTCATGTATATCATTTCGCAAAATTGAGGGCTTAGTGAGGTTAAACTCGTGGAGGTTCGACTCCTCTCAACCGCATACCAGTAGTACCAATGCTTTCAGAGCTTTGGTGCTTTTTTTGGGTAATATATAGTCGATTAAATCTTGAAACTTTCCAAATTCTTTTTTGCTTATTTTCTATATATATTTACAAATAACTAGAATGTTCGTGTTTTAAGGAAATAAACAATTACGTTCGGATAGAAAGGTTATGTGTTCTTCATTATAATCGAGTTATAAATTATACAAATAAAAAAACGCTCAAACTCTTATCAAGAATCGGTTTGAGCGTTTTTCACGAAACTTACACAAGATAAATGTATAAGACTCATTGATTTGATCTTTTTCATATAAAATGAGAGTAAGTGGGTACTATCAATCTATTTCTAATATCTCGCTTAATTGTTTTGAAAGATCGTCATCCAATAGTAAAAAACTATTCTCTTCATTATTAAACCCTCTAGAAATTATGAATGTACTATTGTCGTTATTCCAAATAGAAACATACATAACGATTGTTGAGTCAGCTTGGTTATCAATTCTAACGATATGAACGGGTTCTTCCTTAGGAATTTCGTTAGGTTGACTCCCTAAACTTTCTGCTTCATTTATAATCGACTTGAATTGATTAATCTCTTCCTCATTGGTAATCACTTCTTGTGAGAATATCACATTGTTTTCATCATCATATTCTCCAACTGATAATTGTTCGTCCGTCGAGTTACAAGCAGTAAGAAAAGTAGCACACACTAAAACACCAACTAGTTTTTTAAACATTTTGAACACACTCCAAAATTATCAAATTAATTACAAATATATCTTGTGAAAAATATTCCACTAGTATATTATATACTAGTACGATTAAAAAAAATGTAGAAATGAGGAAAGAAATGAAAAGTATTGTTAGTATAAATAAAGGTCAATTGTTGCTAACTTCTTTTGTTTTGATTATCGCATCACTTTTTTACAACACTTCTTTTGCAGACGCTTTGACTAATGAAGAAGAAGAGTTTGAGACTGAGACTCCAGAAGTACAGTTTGTTCCGGAAATTATTGATCAGTATGAAGATGAGGATGGTAATTTAATTACTGAATATAGTGAATTGCCAGATGAATATACAACTGACGCTAATGGTAACTTAATTACTGAAGATACAATGAGTATTTTTAATGCATGTGCAAAAACTTATAGTTTTAAGGATAAATCTAATACTAGAATAAAAACAGATAAATTTATAGCCAATCACCCAGATTTCAAGAAATGGGACAAAGTTGATGGATATTGGTTTAGCAATAAATCAAAAAGTTATTCTGTTGGTTTAAGTGGTTATGGAGCTTCTGTTTCTGTTTCTGTCTCAGGTCCGGGAAGTGGAACCTTTATAAAAGCAACTTCTAGTAAATGGTCACGTCCAGGGATTTATGGTAACGTTAATAAAATTGTACAAGAAGTAACAGTGCGAAATCCATGCGGTCCTAATGATAAATACGATAGAACAGTATATAGAACTAATAATACGTACAATAAAACTGTTTATAAATAAAACACTGGTAGGTAAAGATCGATAGATCCTTACCTACTTTTTTATTGATATAAAAAGATTAGAGAGTATAATAATCAAAATTTAGAAAATGAATTGAAGGTTCTTTTAGTAACTTAAACAAATAGATTTATTGTATAAAGGGATTATTTATATAGTGGTGTAATTGATATGTCATGCTGGCTACCGTTATTCCTAATTATTAAAAAGCGAATAGTTTCGTTATTTTCAGGTTTGTTGTTCGGATATTTTATCATCATTTCTTTCCGAATTCTTTCCATAGCCATATGATTTAAACTGAAATATGTGTAAGAATGAAGGGTTTTATATAGCTGAACGAGGTTAGTGTAGTCATTTATACCAGTTCGCAAAATTGAGGGCCTAGTGGGGTTAAACCCGTGGAGGTTCGAGTCCTCTCAACCGCATATAGTGAAACGTAGTAGTACCAAGGCTTTTAGAGCTTTGGTGCTTTTTTTTGCCTGAATTGTCGTAGTCTAATAAATAGCTGTTTACTCCATGGGTAGAAATGGATATTTAACGGTATAAACTTTATGTTCGTGTTTTCCATATTCTGAAAATTCTATAATGTACAATGATTAATAATGTGTAATATAAAAAACCTATATTAATGTTTATAAAACATATCACCTATCTCGTTATCGAGTGCTTAGTGGGTTTAGACTGCTCTTAACCGCAAATAGCCACATATGTGTACCAAAATTTATAGATCTTTGGCATTTTTTTGAGAGGTATTAATTAAATTTCATACGTAGTGCAAGTGAACAACTTTTAAGTCCAATGATGATTATTTGATTTAATAAAGCTCAAAATGCAACGATTGCAAGTTAGATTTCGAATATAAGTATGATGAAGTCGAAAGGAGTAGAAATGTGTTATCTGATAAGCGTTTAATCCGTTACATTTTAAAAAAAGGCTCGGATCAAGCTTGGGATGAATTGATTCGACGTTATTACAATGACCTGTATTTTTATCTTTATCGTCAAGTTGGTCATGGAGATGATGCTCTTGATTTAACACAGGATGTTTTTATCGCCGCTCTAAAAGGTTTGAACTCTTATGATGATCGTAAATCTTCCTTTCGAACGTGGCTCTTTCGTATAGGAACATACAAAGTCATAGATGCGCGTCGCAAGGTGAAAATGACTTGGTTAGAACTGAAAGAAGTAGATTGGATAGAAGAGAAGGATTTTGATAACAGTCTGTATCAAAAGGAGCTGTTAGACGAGATTAATCAATTTGTTGCAAGTTTTAAACCGCAAATCCAGGAAATTTTTCGATTAAGAGTCTATGGAGATTTATCATTTCCTGAGATCGCTTCATTGCTTGGAGAAAAAGAAGAGAGAATTAAAGCTCAGTACTACCGTTTGATTAAAAAAATTAGAGAGGAGTTTAGTAACCATGAATAAAGACAGAAAGAATATTCCTTTCACACAAATTGAAAAAGAAAACAGTATTGATTTTATTTTAAAAGAAGTCAATCTTCAACCAGTAACGTTTAGAGCATTTATTCGTTCTTATTTTCAAGAAGTTGGTTTCCGTTATCTTTTCTGGGGTTTGGGAGATATCTTATTTATTGTCGGACTATTGTTGGTAGGAGTAGCCATTCTCTATCTTCCTTATTTACATCAGTCACTTGATAATGGGCATAGTGATAAGATTTATTTTACTGTTTTTATGGCCTCGCCTCTTTGCTATGCAGTCTTATACTTTTTGGGGATTTGGAAAGAAAGGTTGTTAGGTACCTTCGAGCTAAAAATGACACTACGCATTTCTTTAAAGGAACTACTTATCTTACGTATGTTGGCGTTTAGTGGGATTGCTTTGGTTGTTTCTGTGGGCAGTAACGTCCTTATGTGGCAATTGCTCGGACAAGAACTTTCGTTGATGAGATTGTTTAGTCTGTCGTTTACCTCCCTATTTTTATTTGCTAATATTCAACTCCTTTTAGAATATAAAGTACCGTTGCGTTGCAGTTATTGGGTGACGCCAATTATATGGAGTGTTGTGGGTGTTCTCTTAGTTTGGAAACAAGAATGGATTGCACAGCTTCTGGTGTATCTACCGTTTTCGATTGTGACAGTGATCGTTTTTGGGTTACTCCTTTTATTTATCTATTTATTGCGTCACAACTACTTTTTGCAAAAGGAAGGAACGATTACGTATGCTAATGCTTAATCATGTCAGTAAGAAGTTTCAGTCCAATTATATCTTGAAAGATCTTTCATTGACCTTCGAAAACGGTGTTTATGGCCTATTGTCTCCAAACGGTGCAGGAAAGACGACTTTATTAAAAATGATTACAACACTCTTATTTCCAACATCCGGTGAAATACTATGGAATGGACAAGCAATTAAAGAGCTTGGAGCAGATTATCGTGGAATATTAGGTTATTTGCCACAAGATTTTGGTTATTATGGCCATTACTCCCCTATAAAATTTCTAAAATATATTGCAGCTTTACAGAAAATGAATAAGAAAGTAGCAGATAAAAAGATTGATGAGCTTTTAGAACTTGTTGCACTTACTGATGTTAAAAATAAGAAAATGAAACGTTTCTCAGGTGGGATGATACAAAGAGTAGGAATTGCTCAAGCGATGTTAAATAATCCAAAGTTACTCATTTTGGATGAACCGACAGCAGGTTTAGATCCAAAAGAACGCGTCCGTTTCCGCAATTTGATTCATCGTCTTGCTCAAGACAGGATTGTCATTTTATCTACGCATATTGTTTCCGATGTGGAAACGATAGCAAAACAAATCATTATGATTAGAAATCAACAATTGTACTGTTGCGAAACGCCATCTCACATTACTCGGTCAGTACAAGGGAAGATTTTTGAAGTTCCTTCTAGCTATGCACTAACTGCAGAGCAATTACTATTAAGTGAAAGAGAAAGCGACGAAGGTCATTTGCTAAGAATAGCAAGCCCAGTTGTTCCAAAGGAAGGGGTGGAAGTACGCCCGAGTTTAGAAGACGCGTTTTTGTATATTTATCGAGACGAGGTGGCTAATGATGCTGCGAATCCTGCTTTTTGAAATTCGTAAGCTATTAGAACAGCCAATTATTCTCTTGTTTTTTATCGCATGTTTAATGTTGAATACCATTTATATTGCCACAGCAGGCTTGGATCAGTCGTATTTAAATTATGTTCAGGACACAGAAACAAAAACAGGATCCTTCATTACATCTGAATTCCATGAAAAACTCTCTAATATGTCATCTAGTAATCAACACCAAGCGATTACTGACCGAAACGGATGAACGAGAGAATATTTTTAACCATTATTCAACAGAAGCATTGGGCCAAGAGATGATTGATTATTTTCAAATACAAGGTTCAGTGGCTGAAAAAATGAAGATAAAATATGAAAAATTAACGCCCATTGTCCACGAATTAGCAGAAGAGCAAGCTGCACTAGAAGTGGGAGCAGCAGAAGAAACAATGAGTTTCTTTACCTTTTTAAGAAATCGATTATTTCATGCGATTTTAGGCGAAAGTTTAATTTTTGCATTATTGCTTGGTTTATATGGAAGTACATCTGAAAGATTAACCAAAACAGATGTACTCATGATAACCTTAAAAACAGGTCGTAAAACACAAGTGACTAAATATGTAGCGAGCTTAATGATTACGCTTCTTTTTTATGTAACGACGGTTACTTTGTCGTTTGCTATTTTTAATCAAATGCATTCCATTGGTACATTATGGAATGCAAGTATATCAACACAATTTCACCTAAATGTGTATGTTCTTCAATCATTAGAAATCCCTTTTATTCCTTGGCAACCAATGACATTGTTAAACTATATCCTCTTATCCATTGTATTAGGTGGCTTACTCGTTTTCATCTGTCATGGATTTAATTTTCTTATCGGCTTATGGACTGATCATTTATTTCGGGGGTTTGTACTATTTGTCGTCTTTTATGTTTCTTTGCTGGACTAGAACAAATCATTAATCATTTAAACTGGTGGGATATGCGTTCTCTATTAATGTGGCATCCCATTTCACTTTGGAATTTACAAGCTCATTGGTTTACGGAAATGGGTCCTTTTTCAACGATTCCATGGCATGAATCTATTGCAATGGCTGTCAATATTGTTCTCTTAATTATAGCAGGTATGTTAACAACTAAATACTATTCAACAAAGGAGGTAAAATAAAGTGTTAACTGTTGAGCTCAAGAAATTATTCCAACCGCTTTTACTGCTTGTAGCACTAATGATAACGATTGTTTACTATAATCAACAGTTGAACTTCATCCATACATATTGGCCGAACGGGGGTTTGGTACCAATTTATGATCATGCTTCTGATTGGCAAGATCGATTTGGACAATCTCTAGAGAAAGAAGATATAGCAGTAGTTGAGGATGAGTATTTAACTCTCGTAGAACAAGCAGACAATATTCTATTGGAAAATGCTATAGCAGAACAATTAGAGCTTAAAAATTATGCTGATTTTGAATCATGGTATAAAGAAAACCTACCTAGTGTAGCGATCAACGAGATGGATGAAGATGAAAAAGAAATCGTTGAAAAAATTGATGCAATTCAACAAGACTTAATAGATTATACTGGTCAATCAATAGAGGATAAAATTGTTGCCTTACAAACATTATATCTTTCGATAGAGCAATTTGATTCATCAGATACCTTTCTCATGAATGAACACTATACGGTAAAAGAAAGAGAAATACTTTCAGCAAACCTATTTATGGAAGAAGGTTGGCGCAATATTTTGCCCACGTATTTATCTTCAACAGTGTCCGGTTATTTTGAAAGTATTCTTACACTCCTTATTTTTCTTTTATCTTTATTAATCTCTTCCGTTTTTGTTAGAGATCGCTTGTTAGGATTACAGAAGCTTCAATGGAGTAGTCGCCACGGGCGGAACATTCTTTGGACACAATTTGTAAGTGGTATGATTGCCAGCTTCCTGTTGATTACGTGTATCGTGGGATTATTTTGGGGTTTGTTGTATCTCACTGATTTCACACAATATTTTTCGAATGGTTTGAATTCATTTTTTATAAGAGATGATGAACCTTTACTGGTATCATTATTTCAATGGACTTTTGGTGAGTGGATAATAAAATTGGTCCTGTTAGTATATTTGATTGGAATGGCTTATAGCGGGATTCTCATATTTCTCTCTCAGACTAGTAAACACTATCTGTCCTTACTAATGAAAATCATTCCCGTGGGCTTTATTTTTATTGCCATTGCTAATCGTGTGTTTAAAGATGCGTTTTACTTAAAGAATGATTTGTACCAATGGACAAACATTTCTTTAGTTGAATTATATGTGGGAATCCTTTTATTCGTTCTTTGTATTGGTTTGCCAATTATTTATTGTATTCATCAACGGAATAAAGATTTAGTAAATTGATTATGAAAGAAGTCGAATGTTATGGTTATTAATTATAATTTTGTTCGGTTTTAACTATAGTTGAATTCTCCTGTTTTACTCCATAATGAAGATAAATATTCAAAATCACGTGGAATAGAATTCAAATTATGTACTTAATACAAGGATGTGTACCCCACAACATCCATTCTCGCTATTGAGGGCCTAGTGGGGTTAAACCCGTGGAGGTTCGAGTCCTCTCAACCGCATATTTAACAAAACCAATTGGTATCAAGGCTTACGTGGCTTTGATGCTTTTTATTTTGCCAAAATTAGTCGTGTTGTCTAATGGGGGAAAAACTAATCCGTTGACATTTAGTTCTGATACGACGGCTAAATATATCTTTTGTCGGTTCGTGTTCTCTTTATTTAAATTGATGTACTTTGTCATTATGCTCTAACTTCATGCCATTATATTTAACTTTCTGTGTTTATTTCTGCAAAAGCAATAGTTCTATTAATCTTGAATTGATATTAATCCTTCTTATTGAGTTCTTCACTTTAGGCTTCTTAATTTGATTTATTTTTTGAAATAAGCAAGAAACTAGTACACTTTAATCTCATCAATAAAGGTTTCAATATATTTCTAATTAATTGCTAAAAATTCACCACAATACTTTCCAATAAAATAAACCACAGGAGGGGTATATAAATTTTTAAGATATTTATAAAAAATTTATAATTATAGGTTAATATATTATAAGGATTCTAAAAATTATTTACTTGCTATCTGGTAATTGTGTTCACAAAAAATTCGACTAAGAAATTCAACCTATAAAAGAATAAATTTGAAAAAATGAAAAAATGTTGATATATTTGGGATTCGTGATAATATTATCAAGTAAGATAAAAAAGGAGGAGAAATCTATGAAAAAGTTTTTAGTTTTTAGTTTTTGTTCAGCTGTTCTATGTGGGAGTATGTTTTTAACGAGTGGTGAAGCAAAAGCTCACGATGAGAATGAACCACAAAAAATAATCGCAGCTGAATACAATTACGACACTGGTTTATATTCTTTTGAGTATGTTGATGGTTATGACCCGGCAGATGAAGGTGAATTTAGCATTATGAGCCATGACCCTAGAGCTGGTGGCGGTTATTGGACTCACTATATGAACGGACTAAAAGATCATGTATCAAGTTATGATCACAAAACATGGTTACATAGAGGGAAGGCAAGTAATTCACGAAACACAGTTAATGGTCCATGGAAAAATAAAAAATCCGGGTATTCCACAGCTAGAGCCTATCAGTCTCTTACAGGAAACAAAGCAAATTGGCAGATCTCAGTTGACTCAAGCCTACCTGAAAACTAATTTACAAATTAAAGTTATACACAAGTAAACGCTTATATATTAGGCGTTTACTTATTTTAAAGGAGAATTTAGTTTGAAAAGAGTTAATGTTATTTATATATTGCTTTTTATTTCTACATTACTTTTTGGATTTGATTATGCTAGTAAATCATTAGCTGCTGATACCATTTATGATAATAAGCAAGAACTCAATCTTTATTTAGACCCAGAGTTGGAAGAGAGCATAGATATAAACCAGAAATTTGAGGATTTCTCAAAGGAATATGACATTGATATTTCACAATATACATATCTTGACGATAATACGTTATATATTTACTCTACAAACATAAAGTCAAACTCTTCGTTAAATTTAGCAAAAGGTGAGTTTCCTAAAAAAGAAGAGTTTCTATCAAATCAAAGTAGCAATAATAATAAGCAAGTTGGATTAGTTTTCTATCCATTGAGTTCTGATCTTTTAAGGGTATATAATTTTGAAGAAGTTCGTAATGTAGGTTTAGGTTCACAATTTTATCTGTCAAATGGTAATGCAGAGATATACTTAAAATTAAAAGAAGAATTAAGTTTATATGGACAAGTAGAAATTGAAGATGTAGCTATAAATAAGTTAATTTTATTAAATGTTACTTTATTATTTTTAATTGCTTTTTCTTTCTTAGTGTTCTCAATTATGCAATTTTCTTATTATATAACGACGAGAAAGAGTGTGTTTCTTCTAAAAGCATGGGGGTATGCACCATTAAGAGCGCATTTAATATTATTTAAAAGTTTCTATAAATTAAAAATAGTTCTACTCTTCATTTCATTATTTTTTATTGTCTTTATTTTACTTTTGAATCAACAGTTGAGTTACTTTGTTTATTACTTAAAATATCTAACTTTAATGTGGATTTTCTTAATTATAATACCCATACCCCTTTCATTTTTTGGGATGTCACTAGTTTATGGTCTTAAAAATGATTTAATAAATTTTAAAAATACTGTTCCGTTTAAAAACTATAACGCAGCTTCAATTATCTTGAAAACTATTTTTACAGTTATTTTTTTAGCGCTATTTTCAATTACCATGACGAAAACTACTGAGATTAATAAAGCAATTAATGATGATGATTATTGGGAAAGAACAGAGAACTTTAATCGTATTACTTTAAAACTTCCAGAGAGCGGTAATCTAAGTAGTGAGAGAATAATAAATGATCAGCTTAACAATTTATATAATCAATTAGTTGAAGACGTAGATGCATTTCTTATGTATGCAGAGAATTTTACAGACGTTTCATATATGGATGAGACAAACTACTTGTATGAGTTGAATTATGTTAATGGAAGTCCTTCTATATTACCGAATGGGCGATCTATTATAATAGATGAAAACTATTTAATTGTTAATCCCATTAATTCAGTAAACAAGAAGTCTATACAAGATCAACTTATTAGGGAGAAACATACACTTAATATTCTCGTACCAGAAAAATTCAAAGGTATTGAGGATATAATAGAGCAGACCTATAAAGAAGAATTTTATTTTAGTAGTATAGAAGTAGATAATATTTATAACCGAGCCATAGGTCGTAGTCTTAATATAACAAGTATTGATGATTTAAGTATAAATATAATTTATGTAGAGAATAACCAAAGTTATTTTTCTTACAATAGTGCAATTCATGATTATAGTGATGACCATTTTTTAAAGGACCCCGTCTCAATAGTATTAGATGGTGAATACGATACTTCTGCAATTGCTTCATTTATGACTACCAGTGTTTTTTATCAACATGATAAACAAAGTGAAGCTTTTCAAATAATAGAACCAATTTTAGATGAAACTAATACAAAAGCCTTTGTTAACGAAGTTCAATCAGTTTATCAAGAAAGAAGCAATGAAATAAATCAAATGAAAAAAGAGCTTATAAATTTAACGATTGGTTTGATAATGACAACTATTTTACTTTTAGTTTTATTATTTATCTTTATATGGAGTTATTTTCAAGAAAACTCGTATAAAATTACTCTACAATTTTTATTTGGTGTATCAAAATGGCGGAGTTACTTTTATATTATAATAGGTATCTGCAGCACTAATCTTTTAGCAATAGGAACGTTATTAATTTTACCTATACAAAATCAAATTATTCTTATCTGCGGAAGTGTTATGATTATCTTAGAAATGATCATTCTTATGTTTTTATTAATAAAACTTACCCGTGATAAGGTTCTACAAACAATTAAGAGCGATTAAAGTTATACTTTTTAAGGAGATAATTAAATGATTAAAGCTTTTATTAACTCAGTATTGTCAGTTATCGTTTTCTGTTTGTCTTTTGCAATACATAGAATTTTTATGAAGTTAAATTATACCCGGCTAGTGAACTATGGTTTTGGGGAAGTTTAGTAGGATTTTTCTTTATTGTAACGTTTATATCTCATTTGATATTCACTAGAAAAGAGATTTAGTATAGGAGGAATAATCAGATGATTTATTTGAGGAGTGTTAGTAAATCCTATAAAAATAAACAGATATTTAATGATTACACAATATCTATTGAAGAGGGTGAATTTGTAAGTATAATGGGTCAAAGTGGATCAGGTAAAACAACACTATTAAACTTAATGAGCTTAATAGATAAACCGGATTCGGGTGATGTAGAAATACTTAAACATATAAATCCTAAAAATAAGATGCTAAGAGATTTACGGAGAAATCATTTTGGCTTTATTTTTCAAAATTATGTTCTTCTAAATGAAAAAACAATATTTCAAAATTTACTAATCTCTAAATCTAATATTACTTCTAAAGCCAAGTTAGAGCATGAATTTGCTAAAGCATTAGAGTCGGTTCAGCTAGATTCCTCACGCCTGCACCAACCAGTCTATGAATTAAGTGGAGGTGAGCAACAGCGTCTTGCAATCGCGCGAGTGATATTGAAACCATTTTCAATTATATTTGCAGATGAACCTACAGGAAATTTAGATGATGAAAATAAACAGATAATACTTGATCTTTTTAAACAAATTCAGAGTACTGGAAAAACCATCGTTAGTGTAACTCATGATTCTTATTTTGCGGAGTATTCAGATCGAATTATAAAAATCTAATGTTTTACTTGAACAAAATAATATTCACAAATGAAGATGCAATTGTTTCAATGGATGCTAGAAGAGACAATAAGCCTTCTGCATCTACAGCATGAGAGAGTTCAAACTAATTGAAGTCTGAAGAGATGACGAATCTTTTAATTGATCTAGTGGTATTAAGGTTTTAGGCGATGTTGGGTATCTATTTTTAGATGTCAATGGAATTGCACTTACAGATGGCTAAGGTTGTTAAGTATGTAGAAGCTCACGAGAAAAATCACCTCATGAAATTACTAAGAATTAAATTTTCCGAACGATTAGTTTATAAAAAAACTTATAGTTCGTATATAGTTTGTGGTAGATTATTACATTGCGTCTCCGAATGGTGAAGAATAAGGATAATTTTGATTCACCAATTCTTCACCACGATATTTAAAAGTGGGCGATTTTATATGAAATGGGTGCAATTGAGTGTAAATGGTGTGCATGTTTGCAGGAGATAACACGTTTCCACGGAATTGAGGGCCTAGTGGGGTTAAACCCGTGGAGGTTCGAGTCCTCTCAACCGCATCCCAGTAGTACCAAGGCTTTCAGAGCTTTGGTACTTTTTTGTTTTTGGTAATATATAGGTGATTTAAGCGTGTTTCTTTCCACTTTCTTTCCACGGTTACTTTTACCTTATATTAACAAAAGTCCGGAATGTTCGGGTTTTATACTATTTGTCGATTTTAATAGTATATATATTTGATTAAAACTGAATTAAAGGAGGTATTCCTGCTTCGGGCAATAGAAAGGCGAAGATTGTAAATGCTATAAAAAATAGAGAAGTAAATAAAATTAAAGTACCTGACAAATACATTTTTTCTTTAACCAAAGAAATTAGAGAGGTAATAAATGCTCCTGCTGATGTTACTAACCAAAATGTAAATTCAACATAAACATTTGATGATGTTAAACCAAAAAAGCCGAAACTGAAATAATTCAATACAAATAAAAATATTAGCACAACTGATAATGAGGTGAATTTATTCTTTTTCATACCACAAGTCTTTCAAGTAGGTTAAACCGTGTATATAAATGAGGGATTTTATATACAGTGTTAAAGCAATATATACTCATTTACACCTATACACAAACTTGTGGACTGGGGTTTTAAGCTACAATTGATTCTTAAATTTATTTCTTTTTATATTAAAATCATATTTTGAAAAGAAGTGTGTCTTCATTAATTACTAAGTGAGGACACTTTTTTTATTTTCATATACAACTCTATTAATAGTAAGATTATACATTATAAATATATTATTTATAATATATTCTGTGAGTACCAAAATCAAAGCGAGTACACAGTTGTAAGATTTTATAAAAATTTTATAATTGTGTACTTATTACTATGCTATTATATCTATAAGTCATCTATAATTTACAATTTATTAAATTATAAAACATTTTTTGGTTATTATATGATATTTTAGTCTTGTTCGGTGGGGGGAGGAATATTCATAGAAAATTTATAATTATAACGCTATGCACGATAGGAATTTTTCTAATGTTTTATCTTGGTGTTAATGATGAAAGAAAATTGAAAGTAGCAATAATTGATAGTGGCATTAATACTGACTTAGAGATATTCCAAGGTTATTCGATTCTTCACTATGGTGAAAATCAAATTGATGAATTAGGACATGGTACAACAGTTGCTTCTATAATTTTAGATTGCTTAGACCCCGAAACCGACTTAAAAGATACTGTTGAAATTTTGAGTTTTAATGTACTAGGTAAGTCAGGTGCAAAAGGAAATGATCTAGCGAAGGCAATTAATCAAGCAGTTGAAGAAGAAGTTGATATTATTAATATTAGCCTTGGTCTTAGAGATGAGAATCCTGATCTACAAAACGCTATAAAAAATGCTCATAAGGAAAACATCCTTATCTTAGCTGCATCAGGAAACAATGGTTTATTAGCATCTGATTACCCTGCTAGGTATCCAGAAGTTTATTCAGTATCTGCAATTAATTCAAAGCAAGAGTACTTTGAGTATTCAGCTAAGAAGAAGGTTGATTTAGTTTCTGTTGGAGTGGAAGTTAAAGCGATTGATATTTTCGGTAAGGAAACTAATGTGACAGGCACTTCTTTCGCAACTGCCAATGCTACTAATGAAATTATAAATGGCTAAAAGTGCTCGCTGAACAAGGAGAAGACTCAATCATCTTAGAAAAAGGCGATTCTTTCAGTTGGAATGCGATTGTTCCACATATGGTAAAAAACATAGGGGATACAAAATCAGTCATCTTAATTGCCATTTATTCAGATACAAAATTGGATGAGCTATTATAAGGCATGGTGGCTAGGCTCGGAATAAATGGTATAGGTTAGCAAAGGGATCTTGCTAACCTATATTAGGGGATACTCGCACATTATTACTTAATGAAATTCCTGGATTAAGACAATATGATTATCGAATTATAGTCGCAGGAGAAGGTAGTGATATTACAAATTTACCACAAGAATCTTCTCCTCCCTTAGAGGAGATATTAAAAAAGAGAAAAGTAATAGACACTCCTGTTCCAAAAGATGATAACAAAGAAGACCCTAATGAGGGCGTACTAGATGATGAACCTAAAGTCCTGATTTATCATACGCATAGCTATGAATCATTCTTGCCCCACCTACCAGAAGTGACAGATAAAAACCTTGCAAAAAGTAGTGAATTAAATATAACCAACGTTGGTGACTATTTAGGGAAAGAATTAAATAACTTAGGTATAAATACAATTGTAGATACGACAGACATCGGACAAGAGTTAAAATCAAGAGGGTTGCAGCACAAGAACGCTTATGAATTGTCTAGAGAAATCGTTACAAACATTTTGGCAGAGCATGATAGTATTGAATATATTATTGATATTCATCGCGATTCACTTAGAGCAGAAGATACAATTGCTACAATAGATGGTGAAGAGCATGCGAGACTACTATTTGTGATAGGTGAAGCAGTCCCGGGATTTGAACAAAATGAAACGATGGCAAAAGAACTTCATGTAAAACTCGAAGAAAATGCGAAAGGTATCAGCAGATTTGTATTAGGGAAAGGTAGAAATGAAGGCAATGGAGTTTATAATCAAGATTTATTTAAAAAAGCTATGTTAGTAGAATTCGGCGGTGTCGATAATCATATGGACGATTTACAGCGTTCAGCTGATGTGTTCGCAGAAGTCTTAAGGGAATACATTAACGATATAGAAGGAAATTAAATTACATAATTTTCTTCTATAATCTATCATTATTTTTGAAGAGTGGGATTGTAAGAAAGGTATCTAAATGTTGAGAAACGAGGGTATTATAGATTCACCAAATCTTCACAACAATAATTAAAAATTACTGGTTTTGTATGAAAATGGCGCAAATGAGTGTAAGTCGTGTGCGTGGTTGAAGGAGATAATACGTTTCCACGGCATTGAGGGCTTAGTGAGGTTCGACTCCTCTCAACCGCATTTAGTTTTAAATGAGAAGTATCAAGGCTTTTAGAGCTTTGGTGCTTTTTTAAACTATAAAATTAATGACATTAATATGTGATATGTATAATTCTAAAGTGTCAAATATGAATTGTTTGATTCCATAGTATTAAATGGTACGATAAGATACTTAGGGAGGTGCGAAAGTGAGAAATTTTAATAGTGATTTATCGTACATGATTCAGCAGATTAATCATTCAATGGAACAAATGATTAATGAAAGACTTGAGAGTGAAGGTGTAAGTACTTCTCAAGCACGTGTTCTTTATCACCTTTATACGACAGAAGGGTCAAATCAAAGAGAAATTCAAACTAGTTTATCTATAAAGTCATCTTCATTAACAAAACTGATTGATATTCTTGAAAAGAAGCAGTTAGTCATAAGAAAAGAAAGTCCGAATGATTCTAGAGTAAAGCTTATTTTTTTGACGGAAAAAGGTAAAGAAAAAGAGAAGCGTTTATGGCAGTTAAGAGAAGAAACAGAAACATTCTTATCTCAATCATTAACACCAGAACAGAAAGATAAGTTGATTGAATACTTAGGAGAAATAAAAGGCACATTAAATTGATGTCTAGTAGGATAACATGTACTATGTTAATATTATAGTTAGTTAGCTAACTAACTATAATTAAAAATCTTAAATAGAAGGTGTTAATATGAAAATAGACCAACCTAAAATTTCAAATGAATTAACGACAAAGAGCTTTCAAGATATTTTTTACGAAGAAGACCCACATTTAAGTTATGGTTTGGTTTCCGAATCATCCTTTGATTCTGAAGATATGGACAGAGTTCATCTAAATAATATGATGATTAAGAACTCCACCTTTCAAAATACGATTTTTACAAATATTAATATTACCGATGTTCATTTTGAAAACTGTGATTTTTCAAATGCTGACTTGACCAGCGCAAGTATCCATAGAGCTACATTTAAAAATTGCAAATTATTAGGGGTTAAATTTACAGAGTCAAGT
This sequence comes from Alkalicoccobacillus plakortidis, assembly GCF_023703085.1. Classification (NCBI taxonomy): domain Bacteria; kingdom Bacillati; phylum Bacillota; class Bacilli; order Caryophanales; family Bacillaceae; genus Shouchella; species Shouchella oshimensis. The sequence goes on from NZ_JAMQJY010000004.1 coordinate 18,715, forward strand.
TTTGGTAATGTATCGTTTAAGGGTTCAGTGTTGACACTATGTGAGTTCGGGCACTCGAAGTTAAAACAAGTCATATTTGAAAGTAGTTTATTAAAAAATGCAGATTTTTATGATTGTAAGTTAACAAAAATAAAGTATGAACAATGCAATATTGATGGGGCAAGTTTTGACCGTACACCATTAAAAGGAATAGATATAAGTCGTTCTGAATTTGAGACTATAACTGTATCCATTGAGGAATTAAAAGGGTGTATAGTCTCCACTCATCAAGCCATGATGTTTGCAACTTTAATGGGGTTAGTGATAAAGGAATAAATGGACATGAGGGTGGAGGTTCGACTTCTATCAACCGCATATTTTTAAATAAGAAGTACCAATGTTTAAGGGACTTTGGTACTTTTCATTGTTGAGAATAGATATATGTGGGTAATATGATTAAAAATGTACCCCTAATTTATAAAAATTTCAGGGGTACAATATTTTTAGCAATTTATGAATCCTAATAATTATCTACCTGTTTGCACTAAGTGCTAACAAGCTTTTCAGGTTATGATCAATGAATTTATTATCAGCATCGTTAATCCCACGACCGGCGAAATGCCCCCAAATTGATTCAATAGGCAAGTAGGCACTATTTGGTATATGCTTAGCCTCATACTCGTTATCGTCAGCAGTACAGAATAAGTCGGTTTTAGCTGGCATGACATATGCATGAGCTTTGATATGACTAAGTGCTTCTTCAAAGTTTCCTTTGTAGATAGGATTATCACTAATATCTGCGTTCTGTCCTGTCCATAACATAGTTAGGAAATTGTGAGGATTCATTTTCATAAAGCTATCTTCTAAGATTCCTCCTACAAAATCTTCTATTGATTCACATCCCAACTCACGGTATAGCTCTTCTCTAAAAAATGCCTGTGATAAACCCCATCCTGCATAAACACTACCGACAGTGCGCATGTTTTCAGAAGTCAACTGATTTAATTTATCCGAAGGAACAGAAGCCGTAAGTGATGCTTTTAAGCCATTTAAGACCACATAATTATGCGACCACGTTTTAGCAGCACCGCAAAAAGGTGCAATTCGTTCGACCATGTCAGGATAAATGGCTCCCCATTGATAGGATTGAAGACCACCCATTGACCACCCTAGAACAAGAGAAATTTTCTTTATGCCGAATTTCTCTGTTACCAATTGGTGTTGAAGTACAACATTATCATAGATAGATACCTTAGGAAAATTATCCATATCATATGGGGCAGGTGTATTACTAGGAGACGAAGATAAACCATTTCCTAAGAGATTAGGAACAATAATGAAATATTTATCCGGATCTAGAGCCATTCCACTTCCAATTAGCCATTCGTTTTGATCATGCTGATCTCCTAAAGCAGTCGGAAAGATAATGACATTATTTTTATGCTCATTCAACTTTCCGTACGTTTTATAAGCGAGAATAGCATTGGGTAACCTTTCTCCTGATTGTAAAGTTACGTTCCCAAGATTAAAAATATCGTAATTCATTGTATAGTATCTCCCTTCAATATAAAAGAAACGTGAAACTGTTTCTTGTAATGAGTATATAGCTGTGTTACCTTCAATAAAAGTGAATGTAAATCAAAGTTATCTTCAATAAAAATGAAAGTAGAAAGGAAGAGAGAGTATTGGAAATTCGACAATTGAATACGTTTCGTACAGTTGCGTCTACTTTGAATTTTAGTCGTGCAGCTGAATCACTCAACTATGTTCCTTCTAATGTAACGATGCAAATTAAAGCCTTAGAGGATGAACTCGGTGTTCGTCTTTTTGATCGTTTAGGTAAGCAACTAGTTCTTACGACAGCAGGTAAACGTTTCTTAATTCATATTCAAAGCGTTCTTGATAAATTGGAGGAAGCTCGAAGTGTTGTTCATAATAGCGAAAATTTAACTGGTACACTAACAATAAGTGCCAATGAAGTCTTGTGCGCATATAGACTCCCGGCTGTATTTCAATTATTTCGTTCGCGCTTTCCTGGAGTGAGACTCATCTTTCGTTCTGTTCCAAATCAGCAACTCAAACAAACGCTTTTTGATGGTGATGCGGACGTGGTTTTCATTTTAGACGAACCTGTTCTATCAACAGGTCTTACAGTTGAACCTTTACTGGAAGAACATTTTGGATTTTTTGTGGCTCCTGACCATCCTCTCTTAAAACTACCTTTGTTAAGACTTGAAGATTTTCATGAAGAAGTATTTCTCGTCAATGAAAAGGGATGTACGTATCGAAACATGTTTGATCGATCATTTGAGCAAAAGGGAATGGATAGTATTACGTATTTAGAATTCCAAAATGCTGAAGCTATCAAACAATGCGCAATTACTGGGATAGGAATTGCCTTTCTTCCCATGAAAACTGTGGAAGTCGAAATAGAACGTGGGCAACTTGTATCACTGCCATGGAATATTCCGGACTTACATGTATATACACAGATGTTATGGCATAAAGACAAGTGGCTCTCACCCATAATCTCTGCCTTCATAGATGCGACAAGAGAGGGTATAGTTATGACAGAGAATAGAAACGTCTAGTAAATAAATGTAGTAGATAAGGGCGAATGATTTTATTGTATTTATAATTAATGTTCGTTTTAGAATGTTGAATATAATTACATGAGTCTCGGAGTGTTAAGAAATAAGGGGCTTTTAGATTCACCAATTCTTCGCCACGATATTTGAAAATAGGCGATCTAACATGAAAGTGGCGCGCATGTTTGCAGGAGATAACATTTTTCCACGACATTGAGGGCTTAGTGAAGTTAAACCGTGGAGGTTCGACTCCTCTCAAACGTATACAAATAAATTAAGTAAGTACCTTAGCGATAAGAGCTTTGGTGCTTTTATTTTAGGTAAACACGATTACATTAAAAAAGCTAAGTGATGTATTGCCTCACTTAGCTTTTTATAATGTCCTTAACCTTAAAAATGGATTGATATATTAGAACTTTATTTTTAGACTAGACTATTCAAGAATTGACTTGCGTCGCTGTTGAATTTCCACATTACGCCGAACTTGTCTATTAGCATGCCAAAACTAGATGACCATGGTACAGAAGAGATTGGCATTATAATTGTTCCGTCTTTAGAGAGGTTTTCAAAGTACAATTTGTTCGTTTCTTGTTCTCCATCAATTACGCTAATAATAACATTCGTTCCTTTTGTTACTTCACCTGTTACAGCTTGCATAGAAGGTAATACATCAGAAATCATTAATATGTTTTCAGAAAACTCAATGCGAGATTCCATAATCATGCCTTGTTCTTCTAAAGAAAGTGGTGCAGATGGATTTTGAGGAAGTGCACCAAAGCTGACCTTTTTTACTGTTCCTTGTAATGCTGTTTCATAAAATTCTAACGCTTCTTGTGCATTGCCATTGAATTGTAGGTATGCGATTGCTTTCATATGTTGTTGCCTCCTTATTGGTATATCAGTAGTATAATAAAGGATAGGTGACAACTGTATGTCGTATATGGGAGCGTGTTATGCAAAAAATTGAACGACTTATTTCAATTGTTATGATATTGCTACAAAAAGACGTAGTTTCAGCGTCAGAGTTCAGTCGTCTTTTTGATGTAACAAAACGAACAATACAACGTGATATGGAAACATTAAGTTATGCCAACATCCCTATTTATGCAAAACATGGTCATGAGGGCGGATATGCACTTATGGAAGAATACAAATTCGACAAACGTTTATTGACTCACAAAGACATTGAGAATATCACTGTAGCTTTAGATGGATTTGAACAGTTGACAACAAATGCTGACATACAAATGACCATACAAAAAATTAGAGGAATGAGTCATGTAGATGTAATACCTAAACTTTATCTATCTTTTTATAATTGGGTAGGAAGAAACCAATTACATGATGAATTGTCATTTATCATTGATGCAATTGAAAATCATTGGTTATTGGATTTTGAATATGTGGATCAAAAAGGAAACATAACGCATAGAGTCGTCGAACCTTATAAGTTACAGCTAATTGAGATGAACTGGTACTTATTAGGATATAGTTTAGAGCGTGAAGCCTATCGAACATTCAAATTAACGAGAATAACAGATATAGGGAAGAAAGGCTTTTTTACACCTAGACCAGAGCAAGAAGCCATTAAAGAAAAAGATGAAAAACGACCCGTTGTAAAACCTACTATGACAAATGTGAAATTACAAATAGATATTAGTGTTAGAGATCAATTTATTGAAAGGTATGGAAGACAATCTGTAGTAAAAAAGACTAAAAGGATTTACATGGTCAACATTAAATTACCTGAAAATCAATTTGCTTATCAGTTTCTCTCAGGTTTCGGTAACAAAGTAAAAATTATTGAACCAAAAGGTTATATTGATAAATATGTATCCTTTTTTAAGGAAGCATTAAAGCTTTATCAGTAAGCGACCAAATTACTTTGGTAGCTGTTTTTATCTCTAATAGTTGATTAGACGCCCATTATCATTCCAAAGACCATAAAGTTTGTTTTCTCTTGTATTTTTTATAAACTTATCTAGTCTTTTATAGTAAATATCAGGGGTATCTTTATAACTTTGTATCGTATCAATTCTAATTCGTATATAGAGTTCAGGAAGATGAGTAAAATTTTTGTATACTTCTTTGTCCGTTTTTATAAACGTGTTAATCTCTTTATCTATGATGAAAGATTCGGGGCTCATGTCAGGAAGAACAAGCAGCCCTCTTTCTTTCATTAAGCCTAATTTGCTTAAGCGCCTTACTCTTTCCTTATTTAATTGTCCAATTACTTTTTTTCTTTCGTGGAGAAAGCCTTTGAGCCAATTCGGTGTCTGAGATTTTTTTCTTAATGCCATCGATCCAACCAAAACATAAAGCTTCTTCTACGGCATCTAGATATAGAAGGGTATTTGGTTGTTCCGTCATACTAACAATAACCCAACAATATTCATCCTTAGATGAATGTTCCTCAAACCAATCTCTTAATTCTTGTCGGTTTTGTAAAGTAAGCAGATTTTTAATTTCCATGTTTTTTACTCCTCTCAACTCTTGATTTACAGCAGAATATAGACTATATAGTATTAATCCCCGTATTTAAAATATAGTAGGCAGATAGATATATATATAGTTACCATTAAAGATTTAAAAACAAATGAAATTATAGTGTACGGTATATCTGTATTATAATTCATGGTTCGGATTTTTAAATGGGTAATATTTACAGGCGGGTTTTTATTAGCGTAATATCAGAGGAATTAAGGTTCACCATTTCTTCACCACGATATTTGAAAATGGGCGTTTCGATATGAAAATGGTGCAAATGAGTGCAAGTAGTGTGCGTGCTTGTAGGAGATAACATGTATGCACCCGATTGAGGGCTTAGTGAGGTTAAACCCGTGGAGGTTCGAGTCCTCCGGGCCGCATATAGTTTTAAACTACTAATACCAAGGCTTCTAGAGCTTTGGTATTTTTTGTTCTACAAAAGAAGTTGCTAGTCTCATTACAGTACTGGAGTAAGAATTATATAGAAAATGCTTTGATTTTCTTTCTTGAAATTTTAAAAAACAGCTACTCTAGAGCAACTGGTTTACATACGAATCTCTTTCTATTAAGAGGTTGGAGGGGAAAGTGCATAAGTAGTAACGTACAAAACATATAGTATGCTTCAGTTTTAATTTTATACGTTATTTTTGGCAGTACTCATTTTTATTCAAATATTAAAGTCTCTATTTGATTCATTATGCAAAAGTTAAAAAGAACAAAACTCCTCAATTTACATATAACTGAATATTTTAATGAATACAGCTTAAACTTTACATATCAGAACAGAAAAGGGGCGTCTAAATGTATTATTACAAGGAAGAACTTATTAATATTGTTAAACCTGCTCAACCCGATCCTGCTGCTGCCAAAGTATTGCAGGAGATACTTGGAGGACATTATGGGGAGATGCGTACTATGATGCAATATTTCTTTCAAAGCTCTAATTTTAGAGGGAAAGAAAAACAATTTAAAGATCTAATACGTGGCGTTTTTCTTGAAGAGATCGCGCACGTTGAGCTCGTTCAAAATACAATTAACGCTTTATTAGATGAATCAGGTGCAAGTGGAGTAGGGAGTCAGGCTGATGACGGTGCTCCACTGGATGATGCTATAAAGCAAGAAGCTAATCCTCACCATTACATAATTGGAGCTCAGGCATCTCTTCCAGTGGATGCTGCGGGAAACCCTTGGAATGGGTCTTGGGTCTATAGTCATGGTAATCTTGTTGCTGATTTATTGAATAATGTTGTTTTGGAATCTACAGGTGTTTTACAAAAAACAAGGATTTATGAGATGAGTAGTAATCCAACATTCCGAGAAACGCTTGGTTTCTTAATTGTACGTGATAATGCCCATCAAAATGCATTTGCGAAAGCACTTGAAACATTAGGCGTTGAGTGGGGTAAGTTGTTCCCAGTTCCGAACTATGATATCAACAAATATCCAGAGTGTAGAAGATTTGTTGATCTTGGATATCATAATGTTCAATTCAATTTTCGATTGGATGAGACAAGAATGGCTGAGATTCTACACGGACAAACACCTAGTAGAAATGGTGGTGAATTTTCTGTCACTCCTCCACCTGAGGGTTTCCCAGTACCAGAGCTATCTGATATGCCAAACGAGCACAGTCCAGGTCTTAATGACTTAAATAATTAAGATTTCAGTTTGCTCGTATAGTTATAATTCCAATGGGAACTCTTAATACAGTAAGACAAAATTACATTGGAGGTACAAATGGGAATCTTAAGCGGTAATCCACAAGACGAACCAATGCATTATGGTGAAGTATTTAGCACTTGGAATTTTGTATTGATGGGGAATAAAGCCATTGCCGAAGCGCAAGTTTTATTGAACCATGTAGGAGATCATGACCTAAAAAAACTATTGCAAGAGTCAGTAGAAGCAGGACAAGCCGAAGTAAAAAAAGTATCAGATTTATTAAAAGAGAACGGGATTGCCGTTTCACCTTCTGCACCAGAACCACCGGCAGTTGATCTAAATGACATTCCTGTAGGTGCAAGGTTTTTAGATCCAGATATCGCTGCATCTGCATCAGAGAAACTCGCAGCAGGTTTAGTAACATGTAGCACAATCATGGGACAATCTATTCGAGAAGACATTGCCATGATGTTCGGTCAATTCCATATTAGTAAAGCAGCACTTGGTGCTAAGTACTTAAAGCTAATAAAAGAAAAAGGATGGCTTATACCTCCTCCCCTTCATCAGAGTCCTAAAGAAAAGTAAGAGAAGTTCACAGATGTAATCCAGAGTGCCAAGGCTAATAGCTTTGGTACTTATTTCGAAATTGTACTTGATACAGCTAAGAAAGCGGATCATGTTATAGGCATGTATACTGGTCGAGGATACAAATTTGTGGAGGATGTCGATTGGGATACTGCAAATTATCGTGGTATTATTATGAGTAAGATAATCAAGAGTTAAGCTAGAAATATAAGGGCGAATGATTCTATAATTTTTTTACTTAATGTTCGCTTATTGAAATTTGTTAAGATGAGCAAGGAGTCTCCAAATGGCAAAGAATAAGGATATTTTAGGTTCACCAATTCTTCACCACGGTATTTGAAAATGGGCGTTTCGATATGAAAATGGTGCAAATGAGTGCAACTAGTGTAGGTGTTTGCAGGAGATAACACGTTTCCACGGCATTGAGGGCCTAGTGGGGTTAAACCCGTGGAGGTTCGAGTCCTCTCAACCGCATATCAGTAGTACCAAGGCTTTTAGAGCTTTGGTGCTTTTTTATTTTTGGGAATATATAGGTGATTATAGCGTGATTCTTTCCACATTCTTTCCACGCTTGTTTTTTCTATATATTTACAAGTGGATGGAATGTTCGGAAATAGCTTTTAACGTTTAACTCGTGGGGAGGTTCGAGTCCTCTCAACCGCATAAGGTTAAACTAATGAATGAAGAAGTACCAAGGCTTTTAAAGCTTTGGTACTTCTTATATAAACGTAATTGGTTCTCTTAAACTAGTTCTGTTGTAACAGCAGATTGTAAAGTAAGTGAACAAACTACATTTTGATATTTAGAAGTGAAATATAAACCACTAGGACCACCTGCGGATATTGCGATAAGGTGAACTTTATTAATGTTCAAATGATTTAGTAACTCCATATAATACTTACATGCAATAGAAAGACTTTCTCCTACTCCTTTTGATGTACTTCCATACCCTGCTCTTGAAGGAGTAATAATAGAGAAACCATTAACTAATAGTTCCTTATATCCGAACTCTTCATTACAATTGAATGACCTCCGTGCATGATTAATATAGGTTCTCCTTTACCGATAATGGAATACTCTAAAGCATTAAATAGCCTCCATCTACATAAAATATTAAATGTTCTATCCTGAATTAAAATGAGCTGAAATATTTCACTCATTCTCTTATTGAGCTTCATGAGATTACCCTGTGAAAATATCTCCTTTAGGATAATTAATTTTTCGTTTGTCTGCTTTTGCCAAAGCAAATGCAAAGGTAACAGGACCAATTCTTCCTATAAACATGAGTAGACAGATGATCAATTTCCCGGAAGTCGATAAGCCAGAGGTTAATCCCATGGACAATCCTACGGTACCAAATGCGGAAAAGGCTTCAAAAGAAATCTCAAGAAGGCTTGCACTTTCAACAATTGAAAGCAAAAATATACCACTTAGAACAAATAGGAAGCTAGTCACAATTATTGCAAGTGAGCGGACAATAATACTAGAAGGCAGTGTGCGTTCATATAGGACAGGTTCTTGTCTACCTCGTAAGTAACTAATCACGGCAATGATCGTTACTAGAAAAGTGGTAAGCTTAATTCCACTTCCAGTAGAAGCACTACCTGCCCCTATGAACATTAATACCATGGTTAAGATCAATGAACTAGTCTCCATACTTCCGGTATCAAGTGAATTAAAACCAGCAGTTCTTGGGGTGACGGCTTGAAAATAGGAACTCCATATTTTCTCAATGAAAGGTAAGCTGCCTAAGGTGTTAGGATTTAGATATTCTAGACTAAAAATCAAAAGTGTTGCAATAACATTAATAATTAATGTTCCTACAAGCATCACTTTGGTGTGAAGTGATAAATGGTTAAACGTACGTTTTGAAATTAACTCGTAAATAACAGTGAAGCCAATGCCTCCAGTAATGAATAAAAAAGTAATTACTATATTAACTAATGGGTCGCCCTTGTAACTAGTTAAGCTGTCTGACCACAAAGAAACAGCATTATTAAATGCTGATACTGCATGAAATAAACTTGTAAAGAGACCCTCTCCCCACCCATACTCAGGGACCCATTTAATTGATAAGATGATCGTCGCCAGTAGTTCCATACTGATAGCAAAAATGAAAACTAATTTAACGAGCTTAACCATACCACCGGTAGAGTGTTGGTTAAAGGACTCCTGAACTAATAAGCGATCCTTAAGTCCAATTTTCTTTCCAAGTAGTAGCACAATGAAGATCGTAAAAGTCATTAAGCCAATTCCACCTATCTGCATCATGGTCATGATGACCACTTGACCAAAGCGCGTGAAATCAGCACCAGTATCGAGAACAACAAGTCCGGTAACCGTTGTTGCGGATGTCGCCGTAAAAAAGGCATTGAGTAAAGATATTGGAGCGTGAGTTGAATATGGGAGTGATAATAAGATGGTTCCCATAAGGATTGTAATCAGAAAACCTAATGCTAACGTTTGAGGGGGAGATCTATGAAAGAGCAACTTTTTTAGAATCTCCATACTAAAGACCTTTCTCTTGGAAACGTTTAACATCTTTTTTTAGTCCTATAATAATTAATAAATCATTTGTTTGAATCGTATCTTCTGGCATGGGTGAAACAGTTAATCGATTGTCTCTTTTTATAGCAAGAACATTAATCTTATATTTTCTTCTTAAATCTAAAGAAGCTAATGTTTTCCCATTGACGATTGGAGTAGCGAAAAGTTCTGCAATACTATAATCATCTGAGAGGTCAATATAATCAATTATCTTTTCTGCGACCATATTTTGAGCTACTCTAATCCCCATATCATACTCAGGGTGTATAATTCGGTCTGCTCCAATTCTCTCTAATACTTTATGGTGATACTGGTTTTGTGCTTTTGTCCAAACATTAGGAATGTCTAATTCTTTTAAGATAAGTGTAGTAAGAATACTTGATTGAATATCATTACCAATCGCTACAACGACATGGCTACAGTTTTTAATGCCAGCATTACTAAGAGCTTCCTCATCTGTCGTGTCCATTTGAATAGCATGGGTAGAGAAATCGACGTATTGGTTAATCTTTTCAGTGTTACGATCGATCGCAAGAACTTCGTATCCCGTTTTATACAGTTCTTTACATACACTACCTCCAAACCTACCTAATCCAATGACAGCTACTTGTTTTTTGGTCTCTTTGGCCATTCTTTATGTCCCCTCCATTTTTAAAAAAGACTATCCTTAAATAAATAGTCTAGACCTTCTCTCTCTAAAATAACGCTGACGAGATTAGTTGTCGGATTAGGAGCCAAGAGTACCCCTTCTTTAGTAAGATTCACCCCAAGACGAAAGTGTAAACCATCTGTTCTTTATCCTCCCGTTCCACCATTTAGATGGATTAAGCGATTTGAAGAAAATGAAGTTGTCAGAAGTAATTTACTCCTAATAGGAAGTAGTGTCAACCTAATTTTCCCTTACTATTTTTAAGTTTTCTTTTGTCACTACTTTCCTTCATATTTAAAAGAAATCAAGATAATTTCAATGGCTGATTTACATCTTAAAAATAAATTCTTTGGGAGAACATGATATAATTCTATAAGGTCGATTTACTTTATTGAAAAGAGGGATCTTTTGTTTTCATTAGTTAATCAAAAGTATCTAAAGTTCATTATTATTAGTTTAATTATTATTATCTTAGTTTATTTTATTCTCCCGGTTTCATATCCAATTTTGTTAGCTTTTGTTGTGGCACTTATATTAACACCGATTGTAAGGTATCTTACAATTGTTTTGAAAATAAAACGTGTATTTTCAGTTACAATTGTATTTCTACTGTTTTTTTTATTTTTAATTGGTCTTATTTATTTGACAATAACTCAAGTGATATCTCAAGGAGTTCAGTTCTTTGAAAATCTTCCTTCTTATATTACCAACATTAATGAGGGGTGGAATACAGTAATATCAGGACTAGAAACAAGTTTTTCTGATTTTCCTGATATCGTATTTTCATCAATAAATGACCAAATTAATTATTTTCTTGAAGAGATGAGATCGACAGTGAACCAGTTGGATATCATTTCAACGGTAACGGTCGGGTTAGCGAAAATACCTGGTTACTTAATATCTTTTATTGTATTTTTGATTACTTTGTTTTTGTTTTTAATTGAGATGCCAAGACTAAAGAAATTCATAAACAATAACCTGTCAAAGGACATGAACGAACGGTTTCAGTTTATGATCGCACGATTTTCGAAAGTTATCTCAGGTTTTTTAAAGGCACAATTTCTTGTGAGCATACCTATATTCTTAATTTCCTTAATTGGTCTGTTATTTATTTCACCAAAAGTAGCTCTCACGATGGCGATCGTAATTTGGATTATAGATTTCATTCCTCTTATTGGTTCGATAGTCATATTAGCACCTTGGGCAACCTATCTTTTATTGGTAGGGGACAATAGTACTGGCATACAACTCTTGGTTTTAGCTGGTATTCTTTTAATAATAAGAAGAACAATCGAGCCGAAAGTAATGGGAAATCAAATAGGTTTGTCGCCATTAGCAACTTTAATTTCAATGTACTTAGGAGCACAATTATTAGGAATAACCGGGTTAGTATTAGGTCCTTTAATAATAATAGGATTTAATACTGCAAAAGAAGCAAAGATTATAAAGTTCCCAAGTGGAACTTAGTTCATTTTACTTCATTTGTACTTCAATAATTTTTGGTACATTAAAAGAAAGATCGAAATGAGAATAGCAAAGACGATGTCAGCATATTCATTAAAATGAAAAATTCGTCGAATTGTTAATAAATTTTGAGGGATGTTACTTAAAATAACCACAATAGATCCAATTATAATTGAAAAAAGTTTTGTTTTACTTTTATTGAACATGATCTCCAAACCGGTTGTAGACGCGTAAAGTAGAATGGTTAATGTTGTTAACACGATAATAGACCAACATGCTAAAAAAATTAGATCAACCCGTTCAAAAATAGTAAATGAAATGGTTTTAATCATATATAAAAAAGGTTCAGGAAGAATATTAAATTGACCCGGACTAAAATAGATAAAACATGCGAGAACGATAAATGTATAAAAGATTGTGACAAAAATATTTGCATAAGTTGCTGTTAGCAATTTTTCCTTACTGGTTCCACTTACGAATGGATATATAATTGGTAGTATAAGAAATCCCTGCATAGCAAAAGTACTAGATAATGCACCTTTCCAAATCCCAATCCAATCTGTCTCAAATATAGGCAAAAGATAAAGGGGTTCTGAATCTGAAAATGCAAACGTAGCGCAAATTGGTGCTAAGAGAAGAAAAGGAGAAGAGATCGTCATAAAAGTTGCAATTGTTTTGAGAGGACTAATTAAAAGATAGAGAGCAGGTATAATAAAAAGTATTAATTTAACAATCCCTGGTGTATTCGGTAACACCCAAGCGCCTATAAGTGTATTAAAGAAAATTAAGAGCGTGATGGTAATAAAGATAAAATAAAAAGTATATAGTAGGATTAAAAAATTCCCCACAATATTACCTAAAACTTGTTTAAGATATGTATAAAATGTAAGATGCGGGTAGCTTGCGGATATAAACCAGAGAACGATAATCATGAACTGTGAAAATAGTCCAAGCTAATAGAACAGAAATCCACCCATCAGTATTGGCTTCTTGAAAAACAACGTATGGTAGTGTGAAAAGACCAGCACCAACTTGAGCTTGAACGAAGAACCAAAAAAATTGTGGGAGACTAATATCTTTAACCTGAGTCATTTTTCCCCTCCACTTTTAGTCGTAGTCTTAATCTCTCCAGAAAATAAAATTAAATTTATATTTCAGGAGCTTAAAATGAAAAATACAACTTTTCCATTCAATTACTAAATAAATTTGTATTCTTTACTACTTAGAAGAGTTTTGAAATATTTACTGTACTTTTAAATAGGTTCATGTATAATTTGAAATTATCATAGAACAATAAAATTTATCGAAGAATTTTTTGGAGGAGCCTGTCACCAAGGGGGAATTATGCCCATGTGTCAGGCTTTTTTTGCGTGAAGAAGGAAACTTTTTTAGGCTTATAGTTACGGTTATTCATCACATAGGCTACATAAAAGGAAAAAAGATGAGTTATAAAGAATCAAATCAGATTTGCTAAGTTCCAAGTGAAGAGGTGCGGGTATGAAGAAAATAATTGTTACAGGAATTGTTCTAATCGTCGTTTCTTATTTTAGCGTACTTAATTATGTTATATATTCTAATAATGAGACTACCACGACCGGAAAAATTGTAAGTATAATGGAAATGAAGTATGGTACTATTATGTCCATTCATCTCTTCGATAACAAAACAAATGAGGATAAATTAATCTCAGAAGAACAAACTATTAATCAATTCAAAGATGAACTTAACGGTATAGTACTTACTGATGTCAAAGGCGAGGAAATTGAAGAAATAATTTATTCATTTAGCATATATACTGCCGAAACTACAAATGCACAATCCAAAAGAATTGATGGTTATATATCTTCGGGGGAACTTAATATAGGAGATGAAACGTATAGGGGAAATGGCATAAACCAAGTACTGGATGTTATTCATAAATTTTTTGCAAATAATTAATAATCAAGTTAATAATAGGGTGACGAGAGTCAGGTAACCATTTAATGGAGGTGGAATGATTGAAGAAAAAAATATACTGGTATGTCTTGTATCATTTTTAATAATCGATATTTCACTATTTATCTATTCGCAGGTTAAAAAAACTAGTTTTAACGGTTTTATTTTAAACTGTTAAGAGAGGAAAAGACTTTCCCAAAGAAATAATCTGAACAATTTTTTAATAGATAGGAGTGAAGCTTTCTTGAAAAAACAATTTATCGTCATTGGGCTAGGACGCTTTGGAAGTAGTTTAACTCAAACGTTGGTGGAAGGAGGTCATGAAGTATTAGCAGTTGATAAAGATATTGATTTAGTACAAAACCTTGCTTCCACAGCCACCCACGTTATTCAAGCAGACGCTACAGACGAGGGAGTTTTAAGAGAGCTTGGAGCAGGAAATTTTCAACATGCTATTGTAGCGATAGGTGAGAATCTCCAATCGAGTATTTTAATAACATTACTTTTGAAAGAGATGAACATCCCAAAAGTCACAGTAAAAGCCAAAAACGTCATATATGGAAATGTGCTTGCTAAAATTGGAGCTGATCAGGTTGTGTTCCCTGAAAGAGATATGGGGATTCGTCTAGGCAGACAATTAAGTTCCGAAAATATAATTGATTATATTGAACTTTCAACTGATTATAACTTGGTTGAAATGAACGCCCAAGCTACCATGAATGGATATTCTATTATAGAATTAGACGTTAGGGCAAAGTATGGGTTGAATATTATGGCAATTAAATCAGGGAATGACGTTAATATCTCACCTAAAGCAGAAGACATCATTAAGGCAGGGGATATTCTGTTATTGATAGGTTCAAATCAAGAAATAAGGGCTTTGGAACGTAACTATGACAAAATATGATAAGAAAGATTACTTGAAATTTAATATGAAATCTATCGTAAGCAAATTAAGTCCTCCACAATTAATTATGATTGTATTTTTTATATTAATAATTATTGGTACTGCATTATTAATGCTACCTGTATCATCTTCAGGACCTCATTCTGTAACATTCTTAGATGCGCTTTTTACTGCAACGTCTGCGATTTGTGTAAATGGGTTAGTCGTAGTGGATACTGGGCTGACCTATTCTACTTTTGGACAAGGTATTATTATGATTCTTATTCAAATTGGTGGACTTGGGTTTATGACTTTAGGGGTTATTATTGCAATTGTTCTTGGTAAAAGAATTGGTTTAAAGCAAAGGCTAATTATCCAACAGACAACACACTCAAATTCTTCGTCTGGGTTAGTTAAGCTTTGTTTATACATTGCCTGTATTGCGTTTGTATTTGAAGCAGTGGCTGTTTGTGTATTAACAACCCGTTGGATGGCAGAATTGGGACTTAAAGACGCTTTTTTTCACGCAAGTTTTTATTCTATTTCAGCATTTAACAACGCTGGCTTTTCAATTTGGTCAGATAGTCTATCTGAATTTATAGATGATCCAGTTGTTAACCTAACAATTATGGGGTTATTTATAAGTGGGGGACTAGGTTATATTGTAATTGTAGAGATCTTTAGAAAAAGAAATTGGAAAAAGCTAACTCTACATTCTAAAATCGTTCTTGTAAGCTCTGGTGCATTGCTACTTACGGGCTTTTTATTAATATACGCACTCGAATCGATGAATCCAGATACATTTGGTCAGTTAACTTGGTCTGAACGTTTATGGTCTGGTTGGTTTCAAAGTGCGACCGCTAGAAGTGCGGGTTTTAATACTATTGATATAAATAGTATGTTATCCTCATCTCAGCTAGTATTAATCCTTTTGATGTTTATTGGTGCATCCTCAGGCGGAACAGGTGGAGGAATTAAAACGACAACATTTTTTGTCTTATTATTAGCTACTTTTACTACATTCCGTGGCGGTGGACAAATTCATGCATTTGAACGTAAAATTCCGAGTGAAACAATTATGCGAGCATTAGCAGTAGTTATCAGTTCTTTATCATTTGTTTTTTTAGTCGCTTTGCTTTTGACTGTTACTGAAGGAATACATGAAGAACATTTTATGGAAGTATTATTCGAAGCAACATCTGCTTTTAGCACAGCTGGTCTTTCGATGGGACTAACTAGTGAACTGAGTTCAGTCGGTAAATGTATTGTGATTGTTACGATGTTTATAGGGAGACTAGGACCACTTACATTAGCTTATGCCCTAGCAAAAAAGAAAAGGAAGTCAAAACTCGGATATGCAGAGGATCAGGTGTTAATAGGATAAATACTTAGTGATCTCTTTAAATAAGGTTAGCTATTCTGTAAAAGGGAATGAACAAAACTGTTCATTCCTTTTAGTGTATTTCAATCAAGTAAGGTTAAACTCGTGGAGGTTCGACTCCTCTCAACCGCATATTATATTAGAACAATGGTACTTTTTATGTTTGTGTTGAAAGTTCATTCAAATACCAACACGTATTAAAGTTATTAAGAGTAGCACCAAGCCTCAAGAAGCTTAGGTGCTTTTTATTTGAGTCAGCTCAATAATGATTAAACATGTTATGAGATTTAAGGAAATCCATAAGAATTTCATCCGTATTTCTTTTGGATTTTCCTAGCCAGATTAGATGTCCCCATGTATCAAGTAAATGTAGTTCTGAGTTAGATATTTTTTCATGTGCAAAGTAAGGATGTTCTAACGGTACTGAGCTGTCATGCTTACTGTGCATAATAAGAGTAGGGCAGGTGATAGCTTGTAAATTCTCGGTAGATAATTCATTTATTTGTGAAAGATCAATAAGAAATCCGTGACCGGACCGTTGTCGATTATTCATTTTTCTTATTTCTTCAACATCCTCTTTGCTTAACTCATTCATTGCTTCATCTCGTGTTAATTTGCTAAAGGAAGGAAACATTTGATTAAAAATGAATTGAGGAAATAAATTATTTACTGAAGATATTAATTTCCATGTGTACTTTTCAGTTCTTGGGTGAAATAAAATTCTCGCTGCTTTATATTCTTTATCTTTGATAGTAAGCCATTCCTTTGTAACAGCTGATTGTAAAGTAAGCGAACAAACTACGTTTTGATATTTAGAAGCGAAACATAAACCACTAGGACCACCTGCGGACATTGCGATAAGATGAACTTTATTAATATTCAAATGATTTAGTAACTCCATATAAAACTCACATGCAATGGCTAGGCTTTTGCCCACTTCTTTTGATGAATTTCCATATCCTGGTCTAGAAGGAGTAATGATAGAGAAACCATTATCTATTAAAGCCTTATACCCGAACTCTTCATTACAATTCGAATGACCTCCGTGCATAATTAGTATAGGTTCTCCCTTACCTATAATAGAATACTCAAGAGTTAACCCATTTTTACAGAATGTCTCTATTCTTCTTTCCATAATATAGCCTCCATCTGCATAATTTTTTATAAAACAGTCTAGACCTACCTCTCTATAATAACGGTAATAACATTAGTAGTCAGATTAGGAGCCAAGAGTACCCCTTCTTTAGCTTTTTGCTCTATTATGAATAAATTATAATATAATGAAATGATATCAATAATATGTAATAATGAAAAGCATACGAATTCAGCGTTACATATTGGGGAATATAGTTAGTTTAAGAATTGATAAGAGTGTATGAACTATAATATTTAGAAACATGGTAGACAGTCAGGCATACTCTTATCTTATGCAACCAATGAAATATAAGAAGAGGATTTAGGACTAGAGTATAAATGTAATGACGAATAATTGTGTAATATTATTAATTAATGTTCGTTTTTAGGTTGTGAGATATATTTTTAATTAGGGTCTGATTTGTTAATGGTAAGAGAATCTAGCTTCACCAATTCTTCACCACGATAATTGAAAATGAATGATTTTATATGAAATGGGCGCAAATGAGTGTAAGTGGTGTGCGTGTTTGCAAGAGATAACACGTTTCCACGGCATTGAGGGCCTAGTGGGGTTAAACCCGTGGAGGTTCGAGTCCTCTCAACCGCATACGAATAAGTAAAGTACCTTAGCTATAAAAGCTTTGGTGCTTTTTTATTTTTAATGCAGGTGGTGGAATGTATTTGAAGAATGTTTAGAAGGTGAGTTTTTTAACCTAAAAGGAGGAATTAAAATGTTAAAATTAGGAGCTATTTTTATTCCGGTAACTGATGTAAAAAAATCTGTAGAATGGTATAAGGATGTCCTTGAATTAAATCATGTTGGGAATTGGCAAGGAGATGAAGGAGCGGATTTTTATTTTAACTCAGAAAAGCAATATGTAACCCTTGTAAAGTTAAATGAAAATCAACCAACAAAGTTTCTTACTAATTCTGAGTATCAAAATACTTACTATAATTTCACTACAGATAATATTGAGGAATTACACAGAAGGTTAAGCCAAAAAGGCGCAAAGGTAACAGAGATTTATGATGATGGAGCAATTTATGCATTTGAATTTTATGATCTAGATGAGAATAAATTGGGCGTTGTAGTTGATAAATAATGTGGGTTTATAGACATTTAGATTGAATACATATATCTATTACATAAGTGGTAAGTCTGAATAAATTCATTAAAAGAGTTGGAACTATATATATTCACTCGAGTTAATTAATCATAAAAATTTTAAAGAAGATTTATTAGCTTGCTACAATAAAAATAAACACCCTTTCACACTGTACCTAAATGAATAATAATAATTAGAAGATAAAAATTTAGGTGTTCCACTAAAAGGCGTATAATTAAATAATATACACTATGATTATTCGTGTTTATTCGGGGTGATTCTTTCTAAATTCTTTCCGTAACCATCTAATTTAAACTTAAATACATGTAAGAGAGAACGGCTTTATAGAGCTAAATGAGGTTAGTGTACCCATTGATACCGTTTCGCAAAATTGAGAGCTTAGTGAGGTTAAACTCGTGGAGGTTCGACTCCTCTCAACCGCTTAAAATGAAAACCATTTGAGTGCCAAGGCTTTTAAAGCTTTGGTGCTTTACTCGTTTTCAATGCAGGTATTCTTTTTTAATTGGTGAATAATTAGATATGCAGTGGTATTCCCCTGATTATTAATTTTCAAAATAAATTGACTAATCTTAATGAGGTGAACTGTTATGAGAAAATTACCTGTTATTATTGCAGTCGCAGCAATTTCTGGTGGTGGAAAAACAACAATAGCTAAACAGTTAAATCAAAAATTAGAAAATGTAAAGACACTTTATTTTGATAACTATAATTTTGAAGGTCCAGATGACATTATAAATTGGTTAGATAGAGGAGCCAATTATGAGGAGTGGAATTTGGCTCCATTAGTAAAAGATTTAGAAATACTACTTAGCGAATCTCTAGATTATATAGTGCTTGATTATCCGTTTGCTTATAAACACACAAACATGAGCAAATTTATTAATATCGCTGTGTTCATCGATACCCCTTTAGATATTGCAATGGCAAGAAGAATCACTAGAGATTTTAAGAATAAATCTGTCGATGATATATTGTCGGAGATGACTAATTATACTGCACAGGGGAGGAGGGGTTATCTTGAGATGCTAAAAACAATCAAGCCAAATTCTGATATTGTTATTGATGGTACGTTACCTTTATTAGAAACTGTTAATAAAATCTTACAATCTATAAATTCTAGTACATAGCTGAGAGTAAAGATAAAGGAGACTTATCATAAGGCGTAGAAGGTAGTGAAACTTAGTATTATGAGACATATTGAAAATAAGATAAAATCTTAATATTGAAAGTCGAACATTTCAAATAAAAAAAAGCTTTTTATTCGTTTTTTTGTTGATGGAATATAGTTACAAATTGATTGTGAGTACTGAAAATTAGAGGCTTTTTAGCTTCACCAATTCTTCACCACGAAATTTGAAAATGGACGTTTTTATATGAAGTGAGTGTAAATGAGTGCAAGTGGTGTGCGTGTTTGCAGGAGATAACACGTTTCCACGGAATTGAGGGCTTAGTGAGGTTAAACTCGTGGAGGTTCGACTCCTCTCAACCGCATACAGTAGTACCAAGGCGTTTATAGCTTTGGTGCTTTTTTGTTTTTATACATAATAAGGAGCAATATTTACCACGTCTTTACCATTCGGTTCAAAAATATGAGTCAAACTGAAAAGAATTTCTTATAAAAAAAGAAAACTCATGAAATGTTCATAGTTCGTATTAAATAAAACCTTAGCTATTTTAGTTTTTTTGTTGTGATATTTTTTGGACGGATAAGGTTTATACAAGCAAGGTTAAAAAATGCGATTAGAATTTAAAACTAAAATTATTTTATAAGGTGAACTAAGTTTATTATACTTCATTCTAATGTAATTAATTGTATATTAAAGGTGTTTAATTCCTCTTTTTTTCAGAATAGAATAATAGTATAAAAGAACCTTTACGTGTGCTTTAGTGTAAAAAAATAGATATATTACAAACTATATTCTCAAAAACAAGGATTAAGGTTGAAAGATTGTGAACTAAAATGTAAAAATGACGTTGTACCAAAAAAGGAAGGATTTGATTTTATTATGAAGAAGTTGGCGTCAGTTTTAGTTGCAAGTACTATGGTTGCATTTTTTGGGGGGGATTTAGCAAGCGCTGAAAGTAGTGATAGGAACTATCTTATAAATGAAAAAGGATTTGATTCGGAATTTATTGAAGATGCTCATGATGATGTAATCAAAGAACTAATCACAAAAGACTCGGTTCCGGTCGATCTTGATATCGAGAGAGAAACAATTTACCATAGTTTAGATGGCAAGAGTTATGAACAAACAGAAGATAATAAGGAAGAAATAGATAAAATTCGAGAAAGAGATATTAAATTACATAATGAAGAAAATCCAGATGAACAAGTTTTAGTTGATCAGGGAAGTTCTATTATGAGAGATTGGAATAGTCAAGTGAACTTTGGTAGCTTTTATGGTGGGACTAATATTGCATACTTCGGTAAAAAAGGTAATGAACATGAATACAAAATTTTTGGACAGTGGATGTATGATAGCCCAGTTTCATTTTACAATGGATATGATACGTTAGGGTTATTATGGGGGAACAAGCTCACTGGAATTTCTAATTCTGAAACAGCTTATGCGTGGGTTAAAGCTTTTAATGCAGATGGGCATTATATGAGAGATAACTCACATAACATCAGTGTTACACCTGAGGTTTACGGAGCTTATGCAGATATAAAAGTAAGTACAGCTTCTGAACAAGGTGCTGAATTTGGTTATGAAGTCAGAGTTCCAGATAGATACGATGGGGATACTGAAAGTGTTGTTACCGCTTGGGCGCATCCTTATTTTAATGGTTCTGTAGGTGTGAATATAGGTCCAGGGTCTATTAATTTTGATAATTTTTCAGGTGATGAGGAAAGATGGAGAACAAACTTTACTATTGGAGGATCACCTAACTAATAAATTTTATTAGCTCAAAAGACCTTTCTTGTAAGGAAGGTCTTTTGTTTTAAATGAAGTTGAATTTCTAGTAGGAGGAATTAAATGTGTCAAAAAAAGTATTTTTATTTATATCTATCTTAATACTAGCTTCTTGTAGCTATGATATAAGTGGCGCTGCATTTATGGAAGTCACAGAAAGGTTAGAGGATGGTGATAATTATTATACTAAAGTAAAAAATCAAGGTGGAGAAATCTATACATTAGAAATAGATGAAAACGTATTTAATCTTATTGAGGTTGGTTCTGAATACTTTATTTCTTATAAAAGTAATAACGATAAGGTCGGTGAGTTAGAGACTATAGAACCAAAATAGAAAAAAGGTGTGTGGAGGTTCGAGTCCTCTCAACCGCATACTAGTAGTACCAAGGCTTTTAGAGCTTTGGTGCTTTTTTGTTTTAATGCAGGTTATAGTAACTATTTGTTGAATGTAAAATAGTGAACCAATTATTTTACATCTAAGGATCATAAATTAATTTAGGTTGTCTTCGCTAACATGTATAGAGATTATTTTGGGAGGAGATTGTCTATGAGAGATAGAGGATCAGTCATAATTATAGAAGATGAAAAGGTATTACTAATTAAAAGAATAAGGGAAAACTTAATTTATTTTGTTTTTCCTGGTGGCGGTATTGAAAATAGAGAGACTCCAGAAGAAAGTGCTAAAAGAGAGGCTTTGGAGGAGTTGGGTTTAAAAGTAAAAATTAAAGAGTGTATTTCTAAAGTTGAATTTAACGGAACTCAATACTTTTTTCGAGCTCAAATTGTTTCAGGAGTATTAGGGACTGGATCAGGTGATGAATACACTGAAAAAAATATGGATAGAGGAAAGTATTTTCCGTTATGGATAAATATAAAAAGTTTATCCTCTATTGATGTAAGACCAAAGGAAGTTTCTCTAAAAATTCTAACCCTATGTAATAAAAAGCACTAATTAATTTCAAGATATTAGAGGCACTATAGGTGAAAATAGAGGCGAACAAATTAATTATTGTTCGTAATTAAATGATGGTATTTAATTACAATTCGATTATAAGTGCTAAAAATAAAGAGGTTTTTAGCTTCACCAATTCTTCACCATGATATTTGAAAATGGACGATTTTATATGAAATGGGCGCAAATGAGTGTAAGTAGTGTGCGTGTTCGAAGGAGATAACACGTTTCCACGGCATTGAGGGCTTAGTGAGGTTAAACTCGTGGAGGTTCGACTCCTCTCAACCGCATACTTATTAGTACCAAGGCTTTTAGAGCTTTGGTGCTTTTTTATTTATAATTATAAAATCAAAACCTAATATTAAGATATTGACTTTTTCATCCATATCATACATTTTAACATTAAAACATATGTTTGAATATTATTTACAAGGAGGTTTAAAATGATAGATACATATGAAGTAATTATAATTGGTGGAGGTCAAGCAGGCTTAGCAATGGCTTACGCATTAAATCAACAAAGTACTAACTACATTATACTTGATGAAAATGAAAAACCAGGTACTTCGTGGGAGAAGAGATATGATTCATTAACCTTATTTACACCAAGGAATTATAGCTCTTTGTACGAATATAATATAGAGGGAGAACCGAAAGGGTTCCCTAGTAAAGACGAGATTGCTTCATATTTGCAAAAGTTCGTGATGGAAAATGGCTTATCTATTAAACACAATGAAAAGGTGATAAATGTTACAAAGAACAAGAATAATACATTCAGTTTAGAAACTAATTCAAATACTTATATTACTAATCAAGTAGTCGTAGCTACAGGAGCATTTCATGATCCTTTTATTCCTAACATCCATGACCAGACAATTCCTTATATGATTCATTCATCAGAATATAAAAATTCTAACCAAGTCCCAGAGGGAAAGGTATTAGTTGTAGGCGCTGGAAATGCAGGAGTACAAATTGCAGCAGAGTTAAGCCATTCCCATGATGTCATTCTGTCTAGTAGTAAAAAGATTAAAAACATTCCTAATCATATAGTAGGTAAGAGTTTATTTTGGTGACTTGACGTACTTGGCATATCCAAAGCGAAACCCAATTCATTAATTGGAAAGTACCTACAGAGAAGAGACCCTATCATCGGTAATGATTATAAACGTGTAAAGAAAGAAGTGAAGAGGGTAAGTAGAGTATTAAAAATTGAACGAGGAAAAAGCTATTTTCAAAAAGATCATCCAATAGAGATAAACTCTATAATATGGGCAACGGGTTTTAGAAACCGATATGATTGGATTCATATCGATGGAGTCGTTGATTCAGAAGGAAAGCCTGTTCATTCATACGGTGAGTCAGTGGTTAATGGACTCTACTTTATAGGTCTAAGCTGGCAAAGTCGAAGAAGTTCTGCTTTGATTTATGGTGTAGATAAGGATGCTAATTATGTTGCAAAACTCATTTTAAAAAGTCAGAGTATAATCTTTGAAGCAAAAGAAAGAGATGATGTTTTAATTGTAGAAGATAACGGAGAATCACATTATTATTACGCTTTAGTAGAAGGGTAAGAAGCAGGGATAAATATCAAGATTTAATTACCGAACGTTATAGAATTATGTAGTTTATATATTCGTATTTCATAGATGGTTTAATTTTGTTATCAGGATATGGATACTTAAATTTATTGGGTTTTTAGATTCACCAATTCTTCACCACGATTTATGAAAATGGATGATTTTATGTGAAATGGGTTTAAGTGGTATGCGTGTTTGCAGGTGATAACACGTTTCCACGGAATTGAGGGCCTATTGGGTTTAACCCGTGGAGGTTCGAGTCCTCTCAACCGCATTTAGTTTTAAATGAGAAGTATCAAGGCTTTTAGAGCTTTGGTGCTTTTTTCAACTATAAAAATCAATGAAAGTAATATGTGATATGTATAATTCTAAAGTGTCAAATATGAATTGTTTGATTCCATAGTATTAAATGGTACGATAAGATAATTAGGGAGGTGCGTAAGTGAGAAATTTTAATAGTGATCTATCGTACATGATTCAGCAGATTAATCATTCTATGGAACAAATGATTAATGAAAGACTTGAGAGTGAAGGTGTAAGTACTTCTCAAGCACGTGTTCTTTATCACCTTTATACGACAGAAGGGTCAAATCAAAGAGAAATTCAAACTAGTTTATCTATAAAGTCATCTTCATTAACAAAACTAATTGATATTCTTGAAAAAAAGCAGTTAGTCATAAGAAAAGAAAGTCCGAATGATTCTAGAGTAAAGCTTATTTTTTTGACGGAAAAAGGTAAAGAAAAAGAAAAGCGTTTATGGCAGTTAAGAGAAGAAACAGAAACATTCTTATCTCAATCATTAACACCAGAACAGAAAGATAAGTTGATTGAATACTTAGCAACAATAAAAGGCACATTAAATTAATGTCTAGTAGGATAACATGCAAAATGCTAGTATTATAGTTAGTTAGCTAACTAACTATAATCAAAAATCTTAAGTAGAAGGTGTTAATATGAAAATAGATCAACCTAAAATTTCAAATGAATTAACGACAAAGAACTTTCAAGATATTTTTTACGAAGAAGACCCACACTTAAGTTATTGTTTAGTTTCCGAATCATCCTTTGATTCTGAAGATATGGACAGAGTTCATCTAAATAATATGATGATTAAGAACTCCACCTTTCAAAATACTGTTTTTACAAATATTAATATTACCGATGTTCATTTTGAAAACTGTGATTTTTCAAATGCTGATCTGACCGGCGCAAGTATACATAGAGCTACATTTAAAAATTGCAAATTATTAGGGGTTAAATTCGTAGAGTCAAGTTTTGGTAATGTATCGTTTAAGGATTCAGTGTTGACATTATGTGAGTTCGGGCACTCGAAGTTAAAACAAGTCATATTTGAAAGTAGTTTATTAAAAAATGCAGATTTTTATGATTGTAAGTTAACAAAAATAAAGTATGAACAATGCAATATTGATGGGGCAAGTTTTGACCGTACACCATTAAAAGGAATAGATATAAGTCGTTCTGAATTTGAGACTTTAACTGTATCCACTGAGGAATTAAAAGGGTGTATAGTCTCCACTCATCAAGCCATGATGTTTGCAACTTTACTGGGATTAGTGATAAAGGAGTAAAGAGGTATAAGCTAGATATACGATTTTATAAGAAATGGATCAAATGAGTGCAAGTAGTCCGAATGATTTCTATTAATATTTAACTTTTATTCGGATTTATCCTCAATATGTACTGCCAGTTTTACTCCATAATAATTAGAGAACATACAAAAGCGTGTAATACATAACAAAGAGTGTACTTATACTAAGGGTTTGTAACCCACTATACCCTTTCTCGCTATTGAGGGCCTAGTGGGGTTAAACCCGTGGAGGTCCGAGTCCTCCGGGCCGCATATTAGTAGTACCAAGGCTTTCGGAGCTTTGGTGCTTTTTTTGTTGTATGAGATAAAGATATAATAGTTCACCGTTTTTATTGATGAAAAATGGTTATGATGTATGATTAGGTAGCTCTATTTCAACTAAAATGTTATACATAACTTAAGCTATAGACTTTTATTAAATAAGAAGGAGGTATAGATAACTTTGAAGAGTTTATTTTTACGTCATAATCAGTTGCTCACACATCAAATTAGTAATGAACGTCATATTCCCAATCATTCACATGAGAACGTAGAAATTATATATATATTAAAAGGACAAATGAGCGTCTATATGGATCAAGAAGAATATGTACTCGAGAAAAATGATATTATTAGCATTAATTCAAATGGAGTACATTCCTTAATTCTAAAAGAAGAGCAAACACTATATATGGTTTTTCATATAAATTATAAAATGCTTACAGGGTTAATGGATGAGAAAAAGATCTTATTTATATGTAATTCTTCGATAGAGAAAACACCTAATTATCTCCCTCTTCAATCTTATATTGATTCTTATCTTAGGGTCTCTTATGAAAATAGTTATTATAAAGATGTTAGTCTTAACAAATTATCTTACCAGTTGGTAGAATATCTGGTTCAACATTTTTCAGTCTCTTACAATCAATCGTTATCTCTAGATCATAAAAATAAGAATCGAAAAAAGGAGATTGAAGAATATATTAAATCGAATTATTATAATGGGTTAAGTTTAAAAGATCTGGCCGATTACTTTTATCTCTCACCAACATACGTATCTAAATACTTTAAAGAAGTATTTGGAATGACCTTCTTAAAATATCTAAATAAAGTGCGATTAAATCATGCAATTAATGAGCTTTCTAGCACAAATTATTCTGTTACTTCAATTGCTATGAATACTGGATTCCCTAATGTAAGCTCCTTTATAAAAGGGTTTAAAGACGAATTTGGGACAACTCCACATGAATATAGATTGAGAGAACCTGTGACTCAAAGTGAACAAGAATCTGTATTACTAGATAGCTTCACAGAAGAGATTGAAAAGTTGCTTGAGGATAATCGATTAAAACAAATGAATTTTGATATAGATCAAGAAGAATATAAAATGGATCTGAATCTACAAAATAAGAAACCATTTAATCGATACTGGCGTAAGACAGTTAATTTAAGTGAAGCATCTAGATTAATGAATTATAACTCAGAAGAACAAATCACTCAGATCAAGAAAGACCTTGATTTTGAGTACGGAAGAGTATGGGGTGTGTTTTCGAAAGAAATGAAGCTTGTTAAGTCAGGGAGATTGGATGAAATCAACTTTTTTAATATAGAAAGAATTTTTGATTTCCTTATGAATGTAAATATTAAGCCTTATATTGTTATAAACGCTGAGGTGGATACGCAATTTTTGAGGTTAACTGATCATCATAATGAACAAAAAACGATAGATGATTTTCTTTCTGTTTTCCAAGCGTTTATCTCTCACATTGCTAATCGATATGGACTTTCACAAGTAGAAAATTGGTGTTTTGAAATTACGAATGGGTCTGAAAATGAATATGGTCAGAGTGATGACTACTTTTATTTCTTTAGCAGCATAAAAAAAATTCTAAATCAATTTTCAAATCATTTTAAAATAGGGGGATCCGGGCTTCCTATTAATTTTAAAAACGATGAACTCAGAATGTTTTTGAAAAGTTGGTTTAGCCAACAACAAAAACCAGATTTTCTAAGCTTTCATTCAAATCCAGAAGCTTCCCATGAATTTTCTAATGATAAGGATATTAGAAAACTTCTCGATGGGCAGTATATTAGAAATCAAGTATTAATAGCCAAAAGTATATTAAAAGATGAAGAGCTATTAATTGAAGAAATTCAGATCCCTATTTGGAACTTCACACCATCTCATCACACCATTCTTAATGACAGTTGTTATAAAGGAGCCTACGTAATAAAAAATATAATAGATTGTTATGATCTTGTTGATGCAATGGGTTATTGGTATGCATTGGACTCTATATCACCCAGTTCAAACACACCACAACTTTTATATGGAAGTCCAGGGCTTCTAAGTAAGCAAAACTTAAAAAAGCCGTCTTACCATGCATATGCCTTTCTTAATATTGGAAGAGGTACATACTTTCTTGGTAGGAATAATAACAGTTTAGTTACAACAGATGGTTCTGATAATTATTTTATTGTCTGCCATAACTGTGGTCATCTTAACTACAAGTACTTTATGGATCAATACACAATGGATAATCTGAAAATGTATGATGATATCTTTGAAGAAGAAGAGAAAAAAGTCTATAGTTATAAAATTAGTAATGTGAAGAATGGAATATATAAGGTTAAAATTCAATCGATTAATGAAGAATCAGGAAACTTGCAAAAAGAATGGACTAATATGAATTTAGGTGCAGATATTAGTAATAGTGAAATTCAGTACTTGAAAAACATAACAGTGCCAAGAATTAAAATTAAACAAATAAAAGTCGAAAATGGAATACTAGATCTTAAAACAACGATTGGTAGAAACGAATTTCAAAGTGTAAGAATTTCTTATCAGTACTAATACTGTCTGAGTAGATTCAGCCTTCAGGGTACATAGATTTCCTCTGAAGGTTTTTCTTGGTTTATTAAACAAGAATTTATTATGAATTATTGTTGTAAGCTAAATTTGTGATGAAATAGAGTAATAATTCAATGTAAATTATGATTAAAAAAGAGTATTTACTAGTAAATAAAAGCGCTATCATGAGGTTGTAATCATTATATGTACTAAGTGGGGGAGAAAATATGGAGCATAAAAAATTAGCACAAGACATCCTCAAGAATTTGGGTGGAAGTAATAATGTTGAATCGGCTACTCATTGTGTAACAAGGCTGAGACTCTCTATAAAAGATAAGACAAAAGTAAATGATGCAGCCATAAAAAATATGGAAAATGTAAGCGGTACAACGAATAGTGGAGGTCAATATCAAATTATTATTGGCCCAGCAGTGGAAAATGTTTATAAAGAATTCGAGAAAATATATAAGGGGAGTTCTAGTACTTCATCTAGTCAAAAAACAGGTGAGGGTAATCAAAAAAAGAAAAATATATTTAGCCGTATTGTAGACGTTCTTATTAGTTGTTTTGCACCAATTATTCCTGTAATAGCTGGTTCAGGGATGATTAAGGTATTAATTACAATTCTATTAACTACGGGTTTATTTAAAGAAGATAGCCCAACTATCAGTATACTAGCTATTCTCGGAGATGGTGTATTTTATTTCTTGCCATTTTTCATAGCTTATACAGCAGCAAAGAAATTTAATGTAGATCATTTTACGGCAATGGTTATGGCAGCTATTCTACTTCATCCAAATTTAGCAGCTTTATCAGCTGAAGGAGCTACATTTACTAGTTTCTTAGAAATACCTTTATATTTATTTAATTATAGTGCACAAGCGATACCAGTTATCTTGGCAATATGGTTGATGTCATACGTAGATCCGATTGCTAATCGTGTTAGTCCTACTATGTTAAAAGTATTTTTAAGACCTATGATCACTATTTTAATTGTAGCACCTGTTATGTTAATTCTATTTGGTCCTATGGGAGCTATTTTAGGTGACTACTTTAGCCAATTTGTAGAAGTTATGAACACATGGGGATGGATTGCAGTAAGTATCAACGCTCTTATATTTCCTTTTCTGGTTATTACAGGAACACATAATGCGATGATCCCATTAATTATAACGATGTTTGCAACGAATGGTTACGATCCAATTTTACTTGTTAGTGGGTTGTTAGTTAATATTGCTCAAGCGGGAGCAGCTTTCTCTGTAGCGATGAGAACAAAAAATCTCGCGATGCGTGGTACCGGACTTTCTGCTGGGGTTTCGGCATTATTTGGAATCACAGAACCAGCTTTGTACGGAGTCAATCTTAGACTAAAACGTCCTTTTATTGCTGTACTGATTGGGTCTGCTTTAGCTGGGGTAGTAGCAGGTTTAGCAGGAGTAACAGCTTATTCATTCGTAAGTCCGAGTGTCCTAACTATACCAATTTTCATTGGTCCTGAAGGCTTCATCTCGCTTGTTTGGGCTATCGTAGCTATGCTAACTGCGTTTATTTTAACTTTTATTTTGGTTTGGATTATGGGCTTTAAAGATCCTACTGATGATAATAACTCAGAAAAGTCAGAAGATACCACTGATCATTCACATGAGTCCGAAGTAAAAGTATATAGTCCGCTAAAAGGAGAAGCACTTCCTTTAGAAAAGGTAAAAGACGAGACATTTTCTTCTGGTGCTATGGGTAAAGGTGTTGCCATTATGCCGTCAGAAGGCAAAGTTGTGGCTCCTTTTGAAGGAACTGTTCAGGTGGTTAGTAACACAAAACATGCCGTAGGATTAGTTAGCGAAAGTGGTATGGAGCTACTTATCCACGTTGGAATTGATACTGTTGAACTTAAAGGTGAGCATTTTCAAACTCGAGTTGAAGTGGGCAACCATGTGAAAAAGGGAGACGTCTTATTAGATTTTAATCTAAAAGAGATTCAGCAGCTTGGTTACGATACAACAACTTCTATCGTTATTCTAAACTCAGATAAATATAGTGATTTAACGATTGAAAATGGAGAAATTGATTTTGGAGAAGCGATTATAAAATAATGAGTACGGATAGGAGATAGAAAGATGGAGAAGAATTTTCCTGAGAACTTTTTATGGGGAGCTGCAACATCTTCCGCCCAAATAGAAGGCGGTTGGAATGAAGGTGGCAAAGGTGCAAGCGTAATGGACATACTAGGCGGGAGCATTAATGGTAGTGTGTTTAGAAACCAAACGAAAGAAGTTATGCCTGATGTTTTTTACCCTAGTCACGTAGGCGTTGACTTTTATCATAATTTTAAAGAAGATATTCGAATGTTTTCAGAGCTTGGGCTAAAAGCCTATAGAATGTCTATCGCATGGACTCGTATTTTCCCTAATGGAACTGAGCATACTGCGAATGAAGAAGGTCTGAAATTCTATGACGATGTATTTGATGAGTTAGCTAAATACAATATAGAACCGATTGTCACGATCCTTCACTATGATGCACCGCTCAATTTAGCCAATGAGTTTGGAGGTTGGCCAAATCGCAAAATGATTGATTTTTACGTAAAGTATTGTGAGACACTATTTACTCGCTACAAAGGAAAAGTAAGGAACTGGATTACTTTTAATGAGATTAATTGTTTATTGGTACCGTTTAGTATATTAACAGCAGGAACCGTGAATATGGATTTGAAATCAGAAGATAATACAGATCAACTTAGATTTCAAGCCTTGCATAATCAATTCGTGGCAAGTGCATTAGCTGTACAACTAGGTCATAAGATTGATAAAGATAATAAAATTGGTTGTATGATTGCTTATATGTGTAATTACCCACTAACGTGCAGACCAGAAGATATATTAATGGCTCAAAAAGAAGATCAAATTAAGAATATGCTAAGTGGAGATGTACAAGTTAGAGGGGCATATCCTCGATTTGCTAAACGTTATTTTAAAGACAATAACATTAAAATTGAGATGTTACCTGAGGATAATGAAATTCTCAAAAAAGGAACCGTTGATTTCTACTCATTAAGCTATTATATGACAAACTGCATTGGGACAGATGAAACCCAAGAAAAAACAGCTGGTAATCTTGTATATGGAATGAAAAATCCCTACTTAGAAGCTACAGAGTGGGGATGGCAAATTGATCCATTAGGCTTAAGATGGGTTCTGAATAACGTATATGATAGATATCAACTTCCAATAATGATTGTAGAAAATGGAATGGGTACTGCTGATGTAGTTGAGAATGGCGAAATTAATGATGATTACCGTATCGATTATCTTCAAAAACATATTAAACAGATTTCAGAATCGCTTGAAGATGGCGTAGAAGTGATTGCTTATACACCATGGAGTGCTTTAGACTTAGTTAGTCTTTCAGGTGGCACTATGAAGAAAAGATACGGGTTTATATATGTAGATAAAGACGATCATGGCGAAGGAACTTTGAAAAGAATTAAGAAGAAATCCTTCTATTGGTATAGAAATGTGATTGATACAAACGGAGAAGAAATCTAGGCAAAAACTGTTTTAGATTCACTTTGTCTAAAAATCATTTCTATTTCTAACAGATGTGAAAAGTGTC
This sequence comes from Alkalicoccobacillus plakortidis, assembly GCF_023703085.1. NCBI lineage: Bacteria > Bacillati > Bacillota > Bacilli > Caryophanales > Bacillaceae > Shouchella > Shouchella oshimensis. The sequence goes on from NZ_JAMQJY010000004.1 coordinate 50,632, forward strand.
AAGGTTATTATAGCTTTGATGCTTTTTTCATTTATTAAAGGTCATCGTAGCGTACCTATATCAGGTAGTAATGAATGATATTATATGAAATGAGCGCAATTGATTGCAAGTGGTGTGTGTTTTTTAAGGAGATAACACGTTTCCACTGTATTGAGGCTTAGTAAGGTTAAACTCGTGGAGGTTCGACTCCTCCGGTCCGCATACCAGTAGTACTAAGGCTTTAACAGCTCTAGTACTTTTTTATATTTTATAAACGCCTATTACTCAAAATAAAAAATGTATTGTGTTGACAAAGTTAATAAATAAATATAGTATTACTTACGAACGTTCGTAAGGGAGAGTGTTACATGAAGGCTAATGAAATAAAAAAAGTGCTATAGTGCAGTTTGTGAATAAAGGATATGAAGAAACGTCTTTAGATGACATTGTAGAAGAAATAGGTATTAAAAAGCAGTCTATCTATTCACATTTTAAAAATAAAGAAGACATTTTTCTTCAAGTGATGAATGATGCAGTTAATAAGGAGATATCCTTTGTTAATCATTTTTTTGAAAGTCGTTCACAGGTCGAACTGCAAGAGGTCTTATTTAAATTATTAGTAAGGTACAAAGAAAGATATTTGCTTGAAGATGATAAAAATATCAAGTTTTTATTACGTATGGCATTTATGCCACCATATCATTTACGGGATACGGCAATGGAACAATTTGAAAAATATAACCAGGAATTAGAACGCAATGTAAAAGAAGCTTTTTCAAAAGCAGAACATATCCGTGTTACGGCTGAAGAAGGAACGATTTCGTTCTTAAACTTTTTAGACGGAATCTTAGTTGAATTGATTTATACAAACAGTAGTAAATTTGAAACTAGGCTACGTGTTTCGTGGGAAGTCTATTGGCAAGGAATATCGATGGTCAAATAAGAATTAAGTTATTCAAATTTTGATTGTTAATAACAGCAAGGTAATTAAAAATAATTTTTATCAAAGCATGATTACATGATTTTTGCCTTACGAATGTTCGTAAGGGTGAAAAGTTAACTATACTTGCTTGTTGAGAAGGGCGTAATGATGAATCGAAATTGGTTATTTGTTTTTTTAGCAGGTTTTTTAGAAATTTTTTGGGTATCTGGGTTAAAGCATGCGGACAATTATGTTCTTTGGGGACTAACGATATTAGTGATTATTACTAGCTTTTGTTTGTTAACTTACGCTTCAAAAACATTACCTATAGGAACTTTGTATGCTGTATTTGCAGGAATCGGTACAGCTGGAACTGTCATTGTGGAAATGATTGTTTTTGGAGAACCGTTTAATCTTTATAAAATCCTTCTTATTGTAATACTCCTAAGTGGAGTCATGGGATTGAAGATGATAAGTAGTTCTAAAAATTCCAAGGTGAACGTAAAGGAAGGAATTTAATCATGTCATGGATAGCGTTGTTAATAGCAGGGTGTCTTGAAGTAGTTGGTGTCTTGAATGTTAAGAGATTGGGGGAAAATAAAAAAAATGCACTTTACTATATGGTCTTAAGTTTTGGGTTAAGTTTCTTTTTATTATCATATGCAATGAATGAAATCCCTATGGGAATGGCTTATGCTACATGGACAGGTATTGGAACAGTAGGATCTGCATTATTGGGAATGATTATTTTTAATGAATCAAGTGATTGGAAGAGACTATTCTGCATCGCATTAATTTTATTTTCTGCTGTAGGGTTAAAAGTTATTGTCTAAAAAATGAATGAGTATAAAGATAAAAGCGTTGAAGAGAACAAGTAACTATAACGAATGCTGACAGAGAGTAGCCGGAAGGTGAGAGGCGCAAGTGTTCTTATAGTGAATACATCTTGGAGCTGTGGACCGAACTAATAGTAGGTTAAACCGGAGTTGCACCCGTAATCATTGCAGAGTATCGCTTCGGCTATACTTGTTGAGGAAAGTTATGTGAGTAACTTTTGAACAAAGGTGGTAACACGTGAAATTACACGTCCTTTAGAGATAATCTCTATTGGGCGTTTTTTTAATACTTTAGGGAATTCATAAAGATGAATGGAGAGGTTTTAATGTTTAAAGAACCGAAAGAACAATTAGAAATGATTAAAAAAGGAACGCACTCGATTATTGATGAAGGAGAATTACTAAAAAAGCTCAATCGTTCACATAATGAGCAACAACCTTTAATTATCAAATTAGGTCTTGATCCGTCTGCTCCTGACATTCACTTAGGACACGCGGTTGTTCTTCGTAAAATAAAGCAAATGCAAGATTTAGGGCATCATGCGATTATTTTGATTGGTGACTTCACAGGACGTATTGGAGATCCTACAGGAAAAGCTAAGGGTCGTTCTGCTTTAAGTGATGAAAAAGTAAAAGAAAATGCAAAGACGTACTATGAACAGATCTTTAAAGTATTAGACCAAGAAAAAACAACTGTTCGATTTAATAGTGAGTGGTTGTCAAAAATGACTTTTGAAGATGTTATGAAGTTAGCTGCAACGTCTTCTGTAACAAGAATGTTAGAAAGAGATGATTTTCAAAAACGCTATAAGAATAACATTTCAATAGGGATTCAAGAGTTTTTCTACCCGTTAATACAAGCTCATGATTCTGTAGAATTAAAAGCAGATATAGAGCTAGGTGGTACAGATCAAACATTTAATGTTCTAATGGGGCGCACTCTTCAAAATCAATTAGGACTTGAAAAACAAATTGCGATCTTTATGCCTTTACTAGAGGGTTTAGATGGTGTTGAAAAAATGAGTAAGAGTCTTAAGAATTATATTGGTGTTAATGAAGAAGCAGAAGTGATGTTTAAGAAAGTGATGGAAGTTCCTGATAAGCTTATTGTTAAATATTTTGAATTAGCAACGGATGAACACCCAAAAGAAATCGAAAAAATACAAAACAGGATAGCTCTAGGCGAGAATCCTCGTGATATTAAACTTGAATTAGCAGAGATCATTACCGCTCTATATTGTGGAGAAAAGAAAATGGATGAAGCAAAACAATACTTTCAAACTGCATTTCAAAAAAAGCTAATACCATCGAATATTCCTACTATCTTAGTTGAGATTGGGCAAGAAAAGATTGCAGATATTATTCCATTGTTAATCAAGAATCAGTTTGTTAAAAGTAAAAGCGAATTTTTACGATTAGTCAAACAAGAGGGAGTTTCTTTTAATAGCTCAAAGCTAACCGAAGATGATTTAGATCGTGTTATTATGAACAACGATGTTTTACAGATTGGTAAAAAACGATTTATAAGATTTGAAAAGTAAACCCTACTTACTAAGGCAAGAACAGTTTCTATTTGCCTTAGTATTATCTTAAAAACTTTTAGATTGAGGTAAAATTAGATGAACGTAATTAGTGTAAGAGAACATGTATTAATTCTAATTGATTTTGACACCTATAGTATTGATTTAATAAAAAAAGGTGTGAACTTAGCAAAACAAATGAATTCCAAGTACTCTGTTCTGCTGATAGCTAATAAAGGAAATAAATTGGAATTGGATCTTGATTTCTATTATGTATTATCTGAATGTAAAAAAGCCTTTAATACGTATGAAGTAGAAGATTTATTTGTTAGGTTTTTTCAGACAGACAACGATTTTGTTCATGAACTAACAAAAATATGTATGATCTTAGATATTTCTCAAATTGTCTTAGCAAAAGATGTAATGAGTAGATGGGAGGAAATTATACACGGTTCAAAATCAAATTTCCTATTAAGAACGGTACCTTCCGTTGATTTACATTTTGTGACTGTAGAAAAAACTGAACTAGAGAATACCGAATACGATACCGCTGTTCATGGCTATTTATTTAAAACATCACACAAAGAATATGCACTGACATTTTCTGAAGGTAATAAAAAAAACAGTATAGAAGGTATCTTTTTCAAACAAATAGCAACAGATTTAAATACGGGGATTTTTGTTAGCTTAGATGACCAAGACTTAACACATTATGAAGTAGTAGATAATAAAGCTTATAAATCTTGTTATCAGTTAAAGGATTATTTGTCTTCGTAAATGGTGGTCAACGGTGTATCTTTTTAAATTTAAAAGAAGCGTCCGAATTTGGTGAAATGACGTGATTGTAGAGAATGGAATGGGTACGGCTGATGTAGTTGAGAATAGCGAAATTAATGATGACTATCGCATCGATTATCTTCAGAAACATATTAAAAAAATTTCAGAATTACTTGAAGATGGTGTAGAGGTGATTGCTTATACACCTTGGAGCGCTTTAGACTTAGTTAGTTTGTCATGTGGCACAATGCAAAAAAGATACGGTTTTATTTATGTAGATAAAGATGATCTTGGCGAAGGAACATTGAAAAGAATTAAGAAGAAATTCTTCTATTGGTATAGAATTGTGATTGATTCAAATGGAGGAGAAATTTAGACGAGAACAATTTGGGATTCAATTGAGCTAAAAATCATTTCTGTTTCTAGCTGATATGAAAAGTATCAAAGTTATTAGGACTTTGATACTTTTTTTCATTTATTATAAGTTATTGTAAGGTACCTATTTCAGATAGATAAGCGATGGGAATTGCGCCAGAGAAGTTGGTGAGGGAAATCTGACACATCGTAAACTAAATTAATTCTTATTTCTTTCACTGCCCAATCTTTATATAAGATCCTATACTTAATTTTAAAGCAACTTAAATTTTTTTTTTATTGAAAAAGGTTGAGATATAGCCTTTTTTCTTTTTAACTATTATACGAAATTACAAAAACAAGTTACATTAAAAGTATTGTCTTATAAGGACTTCATATGACTTCAAAAGCAGAGGAAATTAAGAACGTGCATCCATTACGATCGCTCGAATTAATCTAGGATATGAAATGATCACTTAAGCATCATCAAGATATTTTACAACTCTAATTATATTTTTAGATACAAATAGTACATAAAATAAATTCAAATTACCATACAACAATATTTTTAAAGAGTATCATAATAATGAAAGCGCTTCACAAAAAACAGATCGGATAAATTTTAATAAGTAAAAGGATTGGAGAGATATAAATTGGATAAATGGTTATTGGATAGAGAATGGGGATATTTAGAAAGCGCAATTGGTAATTCAACGTTAATCCAAATGAGCCGGGACTGGAAACCAGTGAATTTGCCGCATGATATTTCACTTGAAAAAGAGCGAAAAAAAGAGAACCCTTCTGGTTTTGAAGAGGGATTCACATCTGGTGCCAGTTTGTATTACAAAAAAGAATTGATCATTGAAAAAGAGATGAAAAACAAAACATTTACTCTAGAGTTTGAAGGAATTATGGGTATTTGTTCAATTATCATTAATAATAATGTCGTGGCAAAACACGTAAATGGTTATACAAGTTTCTTAGTAGATGCGTCTGATCATCTTCTTATAGGAGAAAAGAACGTCATTCTTGTTCATGTTGAAAATACTCACAAACCAAGCTCCAGGTGGTATGCAGGGACTGGTATTTATCGGCATGTGTGGCTCCACGTAGGAGAACAAGTACATGTAAAGCCTTGGGATTGTAAGGCTCACGTAACATCCTTTGAAGATCATATAGCTCACCTACAAGTGAATACAACTGTTACAAATAACCTCCATTCAAACGAAAAAGCATCGGTAATCATAAGTGTTCTCTCACAAGAAGATGAAGTGATAGCAGAAGAAACAAAAGATATCGTACTAAACAGTAACAATAAGCTAGTGGTAACAACCGATTTCGAATTATCGTCATTTACCTATTGGGAACTTGAGCAACCTTACCTCTATACGATTCAAGCACGTGTGATCCGTAACGGAGTAGATGATGAGATTCACTCAACAACTACTGGGATACGTGAAATTTCTTTTGATGCTAAAGACGGATTTAAACTAAACGGAAAGAGCCTTAAATTAAAAGGCGGATGTATTCATCACGATCACGGCCCACTTGGAAGTGCAAGTTATGATCGGGCTGAAGAACGCCGTGTTGAACTATTAAAAGCATCTGGTTTTAATGCCATTAGATTAGCTCATAATCCCCATGCACCAGCTTTATTAGATGCGTGCGATAAATTAGGTATGTTAGTAATTAATGAAGCTTTTGATTCTTGGGTAGCGGGTAGAAAAAGTTTTGATTATCATCTATTCTTTGAGAAATATTGGGAAGAGGATTTAGAATCATTTGTAAATAGAGATTTTAATCATCCTTCCATTATTATGTGGTCTACAGGTAATGAAGTGGAAGAAAGAAATGGCTCTTCTAATGGATATGAATGGAGTCAACGGTTAGCAGATAAAGTGAGAGAGTTAGATTCTAGCCGTGCAGTAACGGCTTCAGCATGCTCACTTATGTCAGAATATGCAAATATGACGACGATTGTAGATGGGAATATCATTTTAAACATGTTAGGAAACAACGTGGATCCAGAAAATGATATTTGGGGAGAAGCAACGGAAAATTATTTTGCACCAGTAGATGCGGCGGGCTATAACTATAAAGTTAAGCGATACAAATACGATGCAACTCGTTTTCCTGATCGCGTCATTTATGGCTCAGAAACATATCCTCACAACCTCTTTGAGAATTGGGAAGAAACGGAGAAAAATCCTAATGTAATAGGAGACTTTGTATGGACAGCTATTGACTATTTAGGAGAAGCTTGGACTTGGACGAGTAAATGTTGGGGCTTCGAGTATGTCAGCAGGTGGTGAGTTCCCTTGGTTCTATGCAAATACTGGTGATATTGACGTATGTGGGGAAAAACGCCCTCAGTCCTATTACCGTGACATCGTATGGGGAAATCGAACGCACCCATACATGGCAGTATTACCCCTGAATTGTATGAAGAAAGCATTTATTTCAAACCATGGGGCTGGGAACCTGTTGAGAGAAGCTATACATTTTCGAGCTATGAAAATCAGAAAACCAGAGTTGATATCTACTCAGATGCAGAAGAAGTAGAGTTATTCATAAACGGTCGATCTTATGGAAAAAAAGAAGCAGGATGGGATCATAAATATAAGACTTCTTTTGACATTGTATATGAGCCAGGCACGTTACAAGTAGTTGCTTATGAATCGGGTGAAGAGGTTGGTCGAGATCAGTTAGAAACTGCTCATGACCCGATCAGCTTGAAATTAGAGACGGACAGAGACGAAATCTCTTCAAATTATGGAGATTTATCATATATAAAGATGACTATATTAGATAGCTCTGGAAGAGAAATCCCCTATGCAGATCATCTCATTACTTTACAGGTCGAAGGGCAAGGTGAACTTATCGCGGTAGGCTCTGCTGATCCATTATCTACTGAATTATTTGTTGAGAACCAAAGAAGATTATATAAAGGTAAGTCTCTTGCAATTGTAAGGAGTACAGGAAAAGAAGGAACATTTACAGTCACTGCCACAGCAGAAGGTATAGAGAGCCAAAGTGTAACAGTAACGTGTAAAGAAACAGAAAAAAAGTATAAGGAATTTATCATTGAAGAAAAGCTGACGATCTATGGTTTTGATATGACTGTTGGAGAGTTAGTAGAGAATCCTGTCACAAAAGAAATTATTCAAAAGCATTTACCTGAATTTCTTTCTAATCCTTTACTTGAAAGAGCTAAGAGAATAAGTTTTAACCAACTTATCCAGTTTACTCCGGAAACGATTCTTCCAAAGGACAAATTGAAACTGATAGAGGCTGAATTAAAAAACGTACAATAAGTACTCTTGCTCACCTAAATTTTGAGTAAAAGCAGTGCTAATACACTATTTATGAGGAGTGAGGATATATGTTAAAAGAATTTCCGCGTGAATTTATGATGGGGGCAGCCACCGCTGCCCACCAAGTTGAAGGTAATAATAACAATAGTGATTTCTGGACGATGGAACATGTCCCGAATTCAATGTATAAAGAACCCTCTTTAGAAGCTGTTGATCATTATAACCGCTTTAAAGAAGACATTTTACTACTTGCAAAAGCCGGAGGTAATACGTACAGATTTTCTATTGAGTGGGCTCGAATTGAACCTAAAAAAGGTTTTTTTAATCAAGAAGAAGTCGAACATTATAGAGAAGTTCTACAATATTGTCATGAACACAACGTTACACCGATTGTAACGTTACATCATTTCTCTTCACCTAAGTGGTTGATTTCAGAAGGCGGATGGGAAAGCGAACAGACCGTTCAGTATTTCGAGCGGTACACCCGTCACATTGTTTTAGAACTAGGAGAACTTATCCCTTATATATGTACTATTAATGAAGCCAACATGGGAAAACAAATAAAAAAAATCATGAAGAGAATGGAACAAAAACTAAATTCGTCTTCAAACGAGAAATCTGATGGCAGTGTTCAAGTTGGATTAAATATGGACATGAAAACTAAAATGAAGAGCTATTATCAAGAACTTGGTAAGGCTTTCGATATGGACCCTAGTGCCATCTATACCTATTTAATGCCAAGGTCAGAACAAGGTGAGAAGATTATCATGGACTGTCATCAACAAGCGAGAGCTATTATAAAAGAGACAGCTCCACATATAAAAGTCGGTATCACATTCTCACTTTATGACCACCAAACGTTACCAGGCGGTGAAGAATCCGTTAAAAAGGAACAATATGAAGATTTTCTCTGTTATTTGCCCGCTATTCAAGAAGACGACTTTTTAGGCGTGCAGAACTACTCAAGAAAAATTCATGGACCAGATGGTGTAATCGCTTCAGATGATACAACAAGGTTAACTAAGATGGGGTACGAGTATTACCCTGAGGCTCTTGGTAATGTACTTCGTTTTGTAGTTAAGCATTGGCAAAAGCCAATCATCATTACGGAGAATGGGGTCTCGACTGACAATGACAAAGAAAGAGTTGAATTTATAGAAAGAGCATTAAAAGGTGTTCAGGATTGTATGGATGAAGGGATCCCAGTTATCGGATACACCTATTGGTCTTTACTTGATAATTTCGAATGGCAATTGGGTTATGAACAGACGTTTGGATTAATCGCCGTGGATCGAGAAACCCAAACAAGGTATCCTAAAGAGAGTTTGACATTTTTGGGGAGTCATATAAAATCCGTTATTAAGAAAGATTCAAGTAGTCTAAAATAGGATGTGGATTAGTTTATGATTGATTCAATTAATTCATCACGTCCACCATATAAAATGATTGCTGTATTGTTAGTCGGTGCCTTCATTGCCTTACTAAATAATACATTACTCGGAATTGCCATTCCTTTTATTATGAGCGATCTAAATGTTAATGCAGCATCAGCACAATGGCTAACAACAGGTTATATGTTAGTAAATGGCGTTCTTATTCCTGTGACAGCATTTCTAATCCAGAAGTTCTCGATTAGAAAATTATTTTTAGTTGCTATTGGGCTTTTTATAGTAGGTACACTGGTCGCTTGGACCTCTCACCTCTTTTCTATTCTTTTAATTGGCCGAATGATTCAGGCTTCGGGTGCAGCTGTCATGTCCCCATTATTAATGAATGTCATGCTAGTGAGTTTCCCAATTGAAAAAAGAGGTAGAGCCATGGGGATTACTGGCTTAGTCATGATGGGGGCACCAAGCCGTTGGTCCTCTAGCCTCTGGCTTGGATTCTTCAATCGTTTGAATGGAGAATGCTTTTTTTATTAGTAGCACCCATTGCAATGTTGATCTTCATCACAGGTTTTTTCTTTATAAAAGATAAAAAAGAATATAAGAATCTACGACTGGACTATTTATCACTAGTCCTTTCTACTATTGGATTCGGTAGTATCTTATATGGATTTAGTTCTGCAGGTAATAGTGGTTGGAGTCATCCAAGTGTATATGGAATGATATGTATTGGTGTGCTTTCTTTAATAAGTTTTATTTTACGTCAACAAAAACAACAGCAGCCCATGTTAAATTTCACTGTATTTCGATACCCCTTGTACACGATAGCCATTTCCATCTCTATGATTGTAGCTATGACCCTGTTTTCATCCATGATACTAGTGCCTATTTATTTTATTGATCTTAGAGGAATCCCTTCATTTGATGCAGGCTTAATGATGGTTCCAGGTGCCATTATGCTGGCACTAACTTCACCTATTGTAGGCAGGTTATTTGATAAGTATGGTGGAAGGATTTTAGCTCTTATTGGTTTATCAATTATAACCATAACGAGTTATTATTTTAGTCAATTAACCTTCGAAACGTCGTATCTTCATTTGGTCGTGCTTAACACAATAAGGATGTTAGGAATTTCAATGGTCATGATGCCTGTAGCCACTACTGGGTTCAACCAATTACCAAAGCAATATTATTCACATGGAACAGCAATGAGTAACACCTTCCAGCAAGTATCTGGAGCTATTGGCACAGCCTTGTTGGTAACGATCATGTCCAATCGAACAGATTTTCATCTTACTAACTTAAACACATCCTCTTCAAATGAACAAAATGTCCAACTAATCGATCAAGCTATGCTTTCAGGCATTAACGATGCTTTTTTTACGACCATTTTCTTTTCTGCCGCAGCATTTTTGTTAGCCTTATTTTTACAACCAACAAAACAAAGCAAAGGTAAGAAACGTAAGGAAAAAATAAGCGCATGATTTAATATGTGGCTTTAATCAATTCAATCGTTACATTAAAAAATTAAAGGCTCAACCTCTCATTTATGAAGTTGAGCCTTCCATTAATCACACATAACATAATTAAAATAAAGAATGACCATATTAGTCATTCTTATTACTTATAAATAGTCTAAATACACCAAAAACCTTACTATTACACCATACAAGAAAAGGATCTACTGATATACTTTTTTTAGTAAGTAAGCGCTAACATAAACATTTTCACGCGATCTAATCTAGCTCAGTATTATGAAAAGAATTTCAATTCCCTTCGCATGAAAGCGCTCTCTTATGCAGATAAATAAAAAATCATAAAGCACTTGAAAGGGGCGTTAAATATGGATAAGAAAGAAATAAAAAGGGCAAAAAAAGAACAAAAAGCATTAGAGAGAGCAGAAAGAGAGCAAAAATTCCGCAGAGCAAAAACGTGGGAATTATTCATGTATCCTACCTTTTCTATTGGCCATAATGGATTTATGTTTTTGATGACATTAGTATCTTATTATGCAGCAGGAATTGTGGGGCTTGGTACGGTCGTTGCATCCTATATCATTTCAGGTTCTCGGATTTTTGATGGTATAACAGATCCACTCATTGCACTTATTATTGATAAAACAAAAGGAAAATATGGTAAGATCCGAATTTTATTCGCAAGTGCCTATTTCACAATGTCTCTTGCAACCGTCCTATTATTTTTTACGAACCATTTAGTAGCGGATGGCTTTAAACTCTTTTACTTTATCCTATTATATATCGTCTTCATAATTGGATATACATTATCAGGGATAGCGGGAAATATAGGGAATAACCTTCTTACCAATGATCCTCAGCAGCGTCCTGTTTTTGGAGGATTAAACATGATTTACTCCATGCTTTTCTATTCTGGAGTAACTCTTTTTCTAACTGTTTATTTAACAGGAAAATATAGCTTTAGTGATGTGCAATTGTTTCATGAGATGACAATTTTCACACTTATTATTACAGCAATTGGATATGGATTATCCTCTATAGCCATTCGTTCAAAAGACAAAATCGAAAATTTTGGAGAAGGAAAAAATACAGAACGTGTAAAATTCAGAGACTTGTGGCCTATGCTTAAAGGGAACCGCCCATTGCAATTATTTGTTGTAACAATGGCTACTGATAAATTGAGTTTACAAGTATCTGGGAATGTAGTAGCTAATGTTATGCTTTTCGGAATTGTCATCGGTAACTACGCAATGTTAGGTATAACACAATCATTAGCTACGATACCAAACATACTAGTCTTATTCTTTGGCATACGTTACGCCATGAAGTTTGGTTCGAAGAAAGGCTATGTCCTTTCAACATGGGGTTGTTTAATTAGTTATGGGTTACTATTCTTACTACTATGGTTAGGCGATCCAACGCAAATTCGAATGGACAATATGGGATTCATGACCTTAGCATTTATCACTCTGTTTACGATTAGTGGTGCTGTGAGATTTGTGAGCTCTTCATTTGTTCAACCTATGCTTGCAGATGTAGTTGACTATAATACGTATAAGTCAAATCGGTACGCACCAGGACTAGTCTCTGCCATTTATACGTTTATCGACAAGGCTGTCTCTTCATTGCAACAGACCGTGATAGGCTTATTACTTGCATTTATTGGTTTTAGAACCGCTTTTCCTGATGTAGACACTCCTTATACTGAAAAGATTTTTTGGATGACGATGTTTCTGAATTTTGGAATATTAATTATTTCATGGACACTATCACTCATTGTCATGAAATATTACGAACTGAATAAGGAACGTATGGTCGAAATTCAAGAAATATTAGAAGAAAGAAGCAAGGGTAACACGGATGATCCTGACTTATTAGCAAAATAAATAGATCACGCAAAAGGTTCTGAAAATCACTTAGATTTTCAGAACCTTTTATCATGTTATGTAAGATGCTGTTTTTCTCGATACTGCCTTGGCGTCATACCCACCAGCTTTTTAAAAACTTTTGTGAAGTAGCTTTGATCATAGAAGCTTAAATAGGCACATATTTCAGGAATGGTGGCTTGGGTATTTTCAAGTAACCTTTTAGCTTCTTCAATTCGCTTGAATCTTATATAGTCTGTTAAAGACATCCCTACTTCTTTTTTAAATAAGACCGATAAGTATTTAGGGCTTAAATCTACATAGTTAGCGATATCATCATGCGCAATGTCTGAGTACAAATGACGTATAACGTAATCAACAGACTTACTAACCGTTTTTGAATAATGTTCATGATTCACTTGCTTAACTTTATTAGTAAATGTATAGAGCATCTCCTTGGACATTCGTTTAACGTCATCTACGTGATGTAGTGTTTCTAGTTTTTTAATATAATTATCATTCAAACGAAAAGCCTCTTCTGGATTAAGCCCTCCATTAATTGAACTTCTGGTTACGAGCGTAATTAATGTAATCATATGAGTCTTTAACGATCGAAGATAACCTGCCTCTGAGTAAACAGATGCAGAACCTTCCTCTTTAAGAAAAAAGGGATTATCAAGTGCATCGACTCTTCCTCCCTCCACAATTGACAGAATTTCTTTCTCAAACAATCGGTCACGAAAAGGTGGAGCACTAGGGCTTGCCTCCTCATCAATAAATAGTGGCGCATGATCATTGATAGGAGTAATGACTTCTTTATTGTTTCCTAAAATTAACTGTGGCGAAATGAAACTACCGTTAATCAAGTTGTTAATTAAAACACTCATGTTTATGAGCTTATCTAAAGTTATATTAGGGATTAATTGATAATATCGATAGACCTCTTCTCGATTAGCAAACGTTTGCTCATCCTTAATTAAACCGCTAACATTTTCTTTGCTCACAAACGATGTGGTCACAGGACCTATAATTACATTCCCAATAAATGAATCTTCAACCATTACACTCACTATAATAAACTTCTCAAAGTAAGCTGTTTTTCGAATGATGGGTGTCGTATATATCTGGCTAGCATCGAATTTTAAGATATTTGTTGCTCTCTTTTTCTCATTATCATATAAGGGATTTAGAGATTTCTTAGATAGTACCTTCAGCACTTTACTATCTGGAGTGACAAAAAAAGCAGCAATATCAAACGTATTGCAAATCAGCTCACACTTGTCTTTTATCATCTGTATATGGACATCCAGGACCATCAACTCCTTGATTTTAGGAACTAATATTACTTCTATATTACTAAAAATAGAACGAGGTTTCCATAAAGATCTACCTGATAAATGATAAAATGGGATCTATAACACGTTAGTACAACAGGAAAATGAAAGCGCTTGATAGTTTTTTTCAACGTGATCTTAGGAGGATGAATATGCGAAAAATAATTAATTTAAACCCAAACTGGACCTTCTCTCGCCAAGAATCTCAAATTGAAGAAGTGATGTCGACTTACCAAACATGGTCTTCCCTCTCGTTACCTCATACTTGGAATGCGATAGATGGTACAACTGGCAAGGAATATGATCGAGGAGCATATTGGTATGCAAAGTCTCTCACTTTACCTAAGGAAGATCAAGAAAAATCGGTGTTTATTGAATTTAAAGGAGCTAATAGTGTTACCGATGTCTATTTAAATGGAGAATACCTTGGGCAACACCGTGGTGGGTATTCAATCTTTCGTTTTGATCTTACAAATCATTTTCGTTTTGGAGAAGAAAATATACTTGCAGTGAAAGTTGATAATTCAGCAATTGTTGATATTTACCCATTAAGAGCTGATTTTACGTTTTTTGGTGGCATTTATCGAGATGTAAACTTACTTGTTGTGAACCCCACTCACGTTGATCTCATGGACTATGGCTCTCAAGGTGCCTACATTGTGCAGGAAGATGTGACATCTGAGAATGCCGACATTAAGCTTAAAACAATTATCACCAACCACTTATCAGAAGAGGAAAAAGTAAGGTTATGGATTGAAGTTTATGACCAAGACGAAACCCTAGTGAGCTATTGTGCTTCTGAGGTGATTCTAGATGGCAAGGAGACAAGGGTCATAGAGCTAGACATGAGAATTGAAAAACCGAGGTTATGGAATGGGATCAAAGATCCTCATATGTATAAAGCAAAGATTACTTTGCAAAAACATAATGATACAGTAGATGAACTCTCTGTTCCATTTGGTCTACGCTACTTCCATGTTGACCCAGATTCAGGATTCTATTTAAATGGACATTCACACCGACTAAATGGTGTTTCGCGTCATCAAGACCGAAAAGACAAAGGTTGGGCCATTTCCAAAGAGGATCAACAAGATGATATGGAGCTTATCAAAGACATAGGTGCAACCTCCATTCGGCTAGCTCATTATCAACATGATTCTTATTTTTATGATTTGTGTGACCAAGAAGGAATGGTCGTTTGGGCAGAGATTCCATTTATTACTCAGGTATCTGAAACAGATCTCACCGGAGAAAATGCAAAGGTACAATTAACAGAGCTGATACGACAGAATTATAACCACCCATCCATTATGTTCTGGGGCATTCAAAATGAAATTCAAATTGACAGTAAGAGAGATAAAGAGGCTCGTCAGATTGTAAAAGAGTTAAACGATTTGGCTAAACAAGAGGATGCGACTCGTTTAACAACGATGGCTAATCTGTTTCTAGTAGATGAAAAAGACGAGTATAACTTTATGACCGACATTATTGGTTACAATAAATATTATGGATGGTATACAGGGAAAGCCGAAGATTTTGCAGACTGGATTGATCTATTTCGTGCCAAAAACCCAACTACTAGTCTAGGCATTTCAGAGTATGGTGCTGAAGGAATTATTGACTATCACAGTGATAATCCGGTAGTAAAGGATTATTCAGAAGAATATCATGCGCTCTATCATGAAAAAGTGTTAGATATCTTTGCCGATCGACCATACTTATGGTCCACCTATGTATGGAATATGTTTGATTTTGGCGCAAATATTCGTGATGAAGGTGGCGTCAAAGGACGAAATAACAAGGGTCTTGTTACTTACGACCGCAAGATAAAAAAAGATGCTTTCTACATTTATAAGGCACATTGGTCAAAACAGCCGTTTGTTCATATTACAGGAAGAAGGTATGTAGAAAGAGCAACAGACACTATTAATATAAAAGCTTATACCAATCTCTCTGAAGTGGTTTTAATGATAAACGGAGAGAAAACAGAGACATTCTCCGTACAAGGAAAAGTAGCAGTTTTTGAAGGTATTACATTAACTA
This sequence comes from Alkalicoccobacillus plakortidis, assembly GCF_023703085.1. Taxonomy (NCBI): domain Bacteria; kingdom Bacillati; phylum Bacillota; class Bacilli; order Caryophanales; family Bacillaceae; genus Shouchella; species Shouchella oshimensis. Next base: position 66,436 of record NZ_JAMQJY010000004.1, read on the forward strand.
AGAAGCTTAATCACATTAAGATTGTTGGAATAAGTAATAATGAAGAGTACAAAGATGAAGTCTTCTATATGAGAAAGTACTCACAGCAAACAAAAGTTATAAAGCACCAGTAGAAGATGTCGGTTCGGTCGTGGCGAACTGGTTTGTAGAGTCAGATGAAAATGATGAGCCGCTAGAAAAAGCTGTAATTGGTGAAGGGGTCTATTCATCACGAGAAATACTAGCAGACCTCATGGAAAATGATGAAACCAAACAATGTGTCGTAAAAGTCTTAGGTGATCTTTCTGAACTACCTATGTATGGAATGATGAAGAATATGAAAGTAGATGTTCTAGCTTCCATGGACAGTGAAGGTTTGGTCTTTACAGAAGCGAAAATAAATCGATTAAATCACAAATTAACTAGGATTAAATCTAAAAAAGATTAGATAATAACTATGGAAAATTAGATGAAGTTTAAGTAGGAGGCCCTATCATGATCTATAAAGACCCACAAGAAACAATTACATCTCGAGTAGAAGATCTACTTGTCCGAATGACATTAAAAGAAAAAGTGTCTCAGCTTTTTGGACTTGTTAACCATGGACAGGATGATCCACTAAAAAACGTAAGTAAGAAATACCTAGATGGCGTAGGAACATTAAGCTTCTTAAATAGTTCTCAAACAGGTGATCATAAGAAAGATATGGAAACGTTAAAAAAGCTACAATCCTTCTTCGTTAATGAGACACGTTTAGGTATTCCGGTACTGATTCATAATGAAGGGATCGCAGGGGCTCAAATCCCAGGAGCAACCACTTTTCCTCAATCAATGAATGTAGCTTCTACGTGGGAACCAGAACTTGCTATAAAAATGGGGGAAGTTGTAAAAAAACAGCTAATGGCGTTTGGTATAAGAGCCGTTCACTCTCCATTATTTGATCTTGGACGTGACCCAAGGTGGGGCAGAATCGGGGAAACATATGGGGAAGATCCTTACCTCGTTGCTCAAATGGGGACCGCTTATGTTAAAGGGGTGCAAGGTGAGCAAGAAGTAATGGCTGCAGCTAAGCATTTTGTAGGCTATGGCAATACAGAGGGTGGAAGGAATGGCGGCGAACAACAACTAGCAGAAAGAAAGCTACTAGATACGTATTGCTTCCCTTTTGAAGCGGCTATTCATGAGGGGCATGTCATGGGAATTATGAATAGTTATGGGATCGTTAATGAACAACCAGTATCTACATCCAAGTGGCTATTAACAGATATATTAAAAGAAAAACTTGGGTTCTCTGGCGTAGTCGTTGCGGATTATGGAAGTGTGAGTCATGCTCATTCCAGGTATCGTGTAGCAGAGAGCAGAAAAGAAACAGCCATTATGGCTCTTCAAGCTTGGATGGATGTTGAACAACCAAATAATATCTGCTTTCAGTATCTTGAAGAGGCTATAGAACAAGGGGATTTAGATGAAGAATATGTAGACCGTGCTGTTAGAAAAGTCTTAGAAACTAAGTTTGCATTAGGGTTGTTTGAATCACCATATGAGGTAGGGAATTTCCAAGAAGAGATAAAGAAAGAACAGAATCAACTTCTTTCACAAGAGATTGCAGAAAAATCAATCGTGCTTGTTAAAAATGAGCAGGATGTTCTACCATTAAAAAAGCAAGTGAAAGTTGCAGTTATAGGTCCATCTGCCGCAAACGTCGTTAACTTCTTTGGAGGGTATTCATCACTCGGTTCAGCTGACACAACAACCGGAGATTTTGATCGATCTGAGGACGATAACTTTATTAAGATGGCCTATGATACAGTTGTGACGGAACATCGGGACATGCTAAAAGAACAAGGGATCGTGTTTGATGATCAACCTTCTCCTGAGCAAAAAGAAGCCATTATTACGATGCTTAAGAAAAGAAGAAGAACTTCAAATAAAGTTTACAAAACAATGGAAGAATTTATTGAGTTATTCTATCCCTCTTGCCGCACAGTTAAAGAGGTACTTGAAGAAGAGTTAGGCCTAGAGAATGTTGTCTATGAAAAAGGTTGTGAGATCAATACATCTATTCAAGGTGGATTAGAGAAGGTCCAGAAAGTCGTACAGCAAGCTGATATTGTCATTGCCGTTCTTGGTGGGCGTGAAAGCATGCGTGCTCCTGATGCAACCTCTGGAGAAAATAAAGACAATATTCACATTGATGTAGAGAAGCCACAGATTGAGATGATGGATGAAGTATTTAAACATAATAAACCAGTCATTACTGTTGTCGTTGATGGACGACCTCTATCAAACTCAACAATCAATGAAAAAAGTCAAGCGGTCATTTACTCATGGTTACCCGCACAAGCAGGAGCAAAAGCAATAGTTAATGTGTTAACTGGCGCAGTAAACCCAAGCGGAAAATTGCCAGTCACCATCGTTAAGGATAAAGGTCAGATCCCAATGTATGCAAGCCGAGCTCCATTTTATTTAGAGATAAACGACTGGGCTGAATATATTGATTATGATAAAAATAAGCCTCAGTATCCCTTTGGACATGGTCTAAGCTACACTTCTTATCAATATAGTAACTTAGAAATAGATAAAGAAGTTGCATCAGATGGTGAACTTCATGTTCGTTTTAACATAACAAACACTGGATATAATCAAGGTGATGAAATTGTTCAAATCTATATTCGCGACTGTTTCAGTGAGGTTGCCCGACCTACTAAACAGCTAGCTTGGCTTTGCTAAAGTTCATCTTGATGTGGATGAGTCGAAAGAAGTCTCGTTTACGATTAATATGAAACAATTAGCCTTCCATGACATAAATATGGAGCAAGTTGTTGAACCAGGTAAGATGGAAGTATACGTTGGCGCTTCATCAGAAGACATTCGTTTAGTAGATACGTTTAACATAATAGGAGAAAAAACTAAGATTGATCGAAAAGTGTTTTCGTCAGAAGTAACGATAAGATAATAGTAAGGGCCTAGAACACACCTCTTTTATCCAAAATAAGGACCTTACAATGATGTCGTTTGACACGTCATTGTAAGGCCTTTTTCTATGAGGAAACTGGACAATTTTGTCTGCACGGAAGCAGAGTTTATCCGGTATGCGGTGAGAATGAGCTCCCCCCTCTATGAAATGAATGCTTTAAAGTAACATCATAATCCATCTTTAGATCATATCGTCCTATTATGAATAATTGAGAATTGTGCCACTAGGAATCTAGGTGTATAAGGCATGTCGTTGTTAAGCCACGCAATGATGGTCCCTATTATAGCCGATGAATCATACCAGGCTAAAACCTCCTCTTCCACACCGGTTTTCGTAATAAATGATCCCTCTCTCCTTTCTCCGATCTGCGAAACGATTCTATTAATTAAGAATTCTATTAGACGATTTTTAAATAATGGTACCCCTCTAGTTCCTAATATAACTTTATAAAAAACGGCTTGGCTAGAAATATGTTCAAGTAAATTAATCATTGGTTGCCAATTTGTATTATGACTATCATCTTTATACGAGGTCTTATCTTCTAAATCTTTAGATATTTGGTCAATCATATCTTGAGCCAGTTTTTCTAGCATATCTGGAATATCTTTATAGTGAGAATAAAACGTAACCCGATTAATATTTGCTCGTTTCGCTAATGTATTTACGGTTATTTTTTCAATTTCTATCTCTTGTAGTAATTCGATTAAAGCATCTTTAAGTGATTTACGCGTCCGTCTCACTCTAAGATCCGGATAATTATTTTCAAATTTCATGTTATTACTCCTCTTTTCTACTAAAACAAAAAATTAAATGACGTTTCTGTATACACTTGTTATTTATCTTACATAAAGAAGAAGATTGTTATTTGATGAATGACCTTTCAGCGAATATAATTTACACTATGTAAATTATACAACATTAAGTAAATTAATTGTAGTAGGAAGGATTTGAAATACATTGAAGAAAGAAATGAACTCTGATGTGCCTTTAAAAAAGAACGTTATCGTTATGATCATGATACTCGGAACTTTTCTTACGGCATTAAATCAAACGATCATGAGTGTGGCGACCCCAGAGGTAATGAAAGACCTAGAGATTTCAGCATCTACTGCACAATGGCTAACAACAGGATATTTGTTAGTAAATGGGGTACTTATTCCAATTACGGCCTTCTTTATGAAACGATTCTCAACTCGGCAACTCTTTATGAGTTCAATGATTATTTTTCTATTTGGTACAACGATATCAGCTGTAGCCATAAACTTTCCGCTTCTTTTAAGTGGACGTTTAATTCAAGCAATTGGTGCAGGAATCATCATCCCCTTATTATATAATGTGGTGTTAACACTCTATCCTCCATCTAAAAGAGGCACAGTAATGGGTATGGTTTCACTAGCCATTCTTTTTGCTCCAGCAATCGGACCAACTGTAGCTTGGTTATGTATTAGACCAATATTCATGGCAAGCCATGTTTTACAGTCTAATACCTGTGATCATTATCATTATTATTAGTAGCTATTTTTATCTAAGAAACATATCAGAGACATCCAAAGCTAAGGCTGATATTCGAAGCGTCATCCTTTCAACTGTTGGTTTCACAGGGATCTTGTACGGTTTTAGTGTGGCTGGTGAACAAGGGTGGTCAAGCTTAATCGTCCTTTCTTCTCTAGGTATAGGGTTAATAGCCATTGCTCTATTTACTCGCAGACAGTTAGTTTCAAAAGATCCACTACTTGATTTAAGTACATTTAAATATGGAAAATTCACTTTGTTTAACATTATTAATATCGGTATTACCATTATCATGTATGCAGATATGATTTTGTTACCTCTCTATCTTCAAAGTTCAAGAGGTTACTCTGCAATGGAAGCAGGATTACTGTTATTACCCGGAGCCATTTTAATGGGTTTACTTAGTCCGGTTGCCGGAAAGATTTATGATCGATTTGGCGCAAAGTGGATTACGATTGTTGGAATACTCATAACCATTTTGACTACTATTCCGTTTACGGTATTAACAAGCTCAACCGATTACTATTACCTTCTTCTGATGTCAACTGGTCGGCGAATTGGTATGGCTCTATTAATTACACCCATACAGACAGCTGGGTTAAATCAAATACCAACTTACTTGAGCTCTCATGCTTCGGCCATATGGAATACCGTTAGGCAGGTAGCAGGTGCTTTAGGGACGTCCTTACTTGTAACTGTGATGACGATCGGTACGACTAATACCCTTCTCAATCTCACTGATTCGACTGAAGATGGGCAAGCTGATTTAATGACATTGGCTTCTATTCAAGGTGTAAACGATGCCTACTTTGTCATTGTTGTTATTGGAGTGGTTAGCTTAGTATTATCATTCTTCATCGGTAATGATAAACAAATTAGAGAAGGCTAATCTCTAGATAAAAAGGCATGATGCAAAAGGAACTGGAGGCAGGAACAAAACTTAAAATCTTCTCTAGAAACACGAACGGTGCAGAAAATTCGCTACAGGAGAATCCCTCGCTTTCCATGGGCACGGCCTTAGCTTCAGCCCTTGAAGTGGAAAAGTGTCACTTCACTGTCGGTCTGGCTCGTGCTGTCCCACAGGAGTCTCGGGTTCTCCTACGCGAGTTATGTAAGAACACGAAGAGAAGAATGATCCAAGCTAGGATCATTCGTCTTTTATTCATGCTTATATACTTCTGTCCCAACCTCTATTCCGAGGGATGTATTTAGAAGATGATTATTTTGACCTTATTTAAATTGATTAACATGATAAAACAATAAAGTCTTAAGAGATTCCTCTCTCTCATTATTCTCCAACCACATCTCTACAGAAACTCGAAAAGCAGCCATATGAATTGCGACTTGGAAACGAATGTGATCTTTATCGGTATCTTTAAAGGAAATGCAGAGGTCATCGCAGATCACTATTTCTGGTTCTAAAAGTTTGTATAGAAACAAAGATGATATAGATTCGGCTTGCTTTGAGATATGATATCGGATCATCAGATTTTCTTTATTCTGTTCATACTTCTCTGAGAGCACGGAAAAGATCGTTTGAAGAGCCTGATCAAGAGAATCACTACTTGATTGAATTAGCTGCAATCGCTCATCTTTAGTCGTTATAGGTGAGCCTGTAAGAATCTCTTCTTTGGACGCAAAATATCGAAAGAAAGTCCGAGAGGACATCATGACTTCATCTGTAATATCTTTAATTGATGTATTTTCATATCCTTTTTCTAGAAATAAACGCAGTGCGGCTGTCTCAATATCATTTTGAGCTTTTCTTTTTTTAAATTCCCTTAGACTTAAATTATGAATACCATAACTCTCATTCATTTTTACATCTTTCCTCCGTTGACTTATGTCACAGTGTGACACTATAATTTTAATAAGCTTAATATTAATGCTTACTCTATCACATTTCAATTTCTTTTTTAAACGAACTTGTTAATTAGACAGAGAGGGTGAAGAAAAGATGAATCATGAAGCTCACGTTTCAGTTGAGGAGAGAGTTTTAGGTTTTTTAAGTGGACAGACTACAGAAAGTCCCTTTTCTCTTTTTGCGCAACTCAGAGAGATGGGACCAGTCATTTCAGTCAGAAACCCATTGGGGGAATCAGTAGGGAATTCATGGATGATAACTAAAATGGATATCGCTACTCAGGTGTTAAAAGATGCTAAGTCGTTTACAGTTGACCCATCATCTATTGAAAGTGATAGCGGGTTCAGAGAAGACATATTGACCGAGAAAAATTCAAGTCCTGACACCTTTTTCACAGGAAAATCAATGCTCTTTATTGATGGAATCGATCATAAAAGGTTACGCAGATTAGTTTCAAAGGCATTCACTCCAAAATACATGGAGAGTTTACGCCCGCGTATCCAGGAATTAGCAGATGAATTAATTGATCAAGTTAAAGATAAAGGCAGAATGGACCTTGTTAAAGATTATGCGTACCCTTTGCCAATCAACGTAATATCCGAGATGCTTGGTGTTCCTAAGGAAGACAGGGCAAACCTACAAATCTGGTCTTCTGCCATCGCAAAAGGATTAGGTTGGGGGAAACAAGATCCTGGTATTCAAAAACACTTAAAAGAGTTTGGTGCTTACACTAAGGAGCTTGTAGAAAGAAAACGTATAACACCAGCTGATGACTTAATAAGTCAACTAATAGAAATAGAAGAAGAGGGCGAACAATTAAACGAAGATGAGTTAATTTCTATGATCACTCTACTCATTTTCGCAGGCCATGAGACAACATCGAATTTAATTGCAACAGGCACGATGATGTTATTTGATCACCCGGAACAGCTAGATCAATTGAAAGCTGATTTGAGCCTAATACCAACGGCTGTAGAAGAATTGCTGCGATTTAATGGTCCCACAACCAGTGTTGGTCCTAGATTTGCTAAGGTAGATCTAGAATTAGCTGGTCAATCCATTAAAAAAGGAGATATGCTTCTGATAATGGTTAAATCGGCAAATCGTGATGAGGAAAAGTTCCATGATTCAGATGGACTTGATATCACCCGTGATATTCATCGTCACCTAGCCTTTGGTTTTGGTATGCACATGTGTCTTGGAGCTCCTTTAGCTCGTGTAGAGGGAGATATAGCCTTTACAACTTTACTAGGTAGATTACCAAATTTGCAGCTTAGCATCCCACCCGAAGAGGTAAATTGGCAATTCTCTATTTCTTCACAAAGTATTGAATCTTTACCTGTTTCATTTTAAATTTAATTGGTTCAACCATGAATGATGTTAAGCTCTCTCAGTTATTTTTTTCGAATGTTATTTTGAAAAAGCTTATCATTTTTTACTAATAGATAGAGTCGGAGGCGTGAAACAATTATGGAAAAAGAAACTTTTATAGGTTTGACATCAAAATATGCAAATGAAGCTGGCTCTATGTCCGGTCTACTTAACCTTACTGACCAAGTTGCTGTTGTAACGGGTGGTGCAGGTAGCCTAGGTTTTCTTGTAGCAAATCGACTCTCAGAAGCTGGAGCTGCAGTAGTACTTACAGACTTTGATGAGGATGCTTGGCGCTCAAGCTGTAGAAGCCCTAAATGAATTAGGAAGAGAAAACATCATATTTTTTAAAGCAGATGTAAAAAGTTCTAAGGAAATGGATGCCGTTATGACATTTGCAGTTGAACAATATGGTGGCCTTGATATCTGCGTGAACAGCGCTGCTTGCTGGAGTTATTATCCGACTTTGGAGCTTACAGATGAAGAATGGCGGTACACAATCGATACGGTTTTAACTGGAACCTTCAACACATGTCGCAGCGCAGCTAAGATGATGCAGCAACTTGGCAATGGCGGCAAAATCGTGCCTATTGGATCAGCAGCATCAACAAACGCTGAGCCTCCTCTTGGTATCCTCAATCATTATGCTGCAGCAAAAGCCGGTGTTATGGGCTTTGCGAGATCATTTGCACGTGAGGTTAAGCCTTATGGCATCAATGTGAATATGGTACTTCCAGGAGCAATGAACACGATTGGAGCAAACATGCTTAATGTCCGTGGAGCGGAAAACGAAGAAACACGTGCTAAAATGGCACACATTAATATGCCGATGAGCGAAACACCTGATGATGTGGCACGAGTGATTTTCATGCTCTGTACGAAGGTTGCTGATTTTATGTATGGAGCAAGCATTCCGGTTGATGGTGGTGCGCATATAAACATTAGTGGTAATAGTCATTAAAAAGGGGCGTACCCTAGTTATGCCAATAGATTTTTTGAAGAAAATAATATTGAAATATCTATTGAACTTTAAATCGGTATAAAAAGAAAAGCTTCTATTGGTATAAAGCTCTGATAGAATCTAATGGAAGAATTATCGGTAAGGAATAGAATATTTAATAGTCATATTCCTTTTAAATCAAGCAGGAAAAAGAGATGACCTCTGTCGGAAATGAGTGTTGGTATTTGAATGAGATAACACCTACACTGCATTGAGGGGCTATTGGGGTTAAACCCGTGGAGGTTCGAGTCCTCCGGGGTGCATACTAGTAGTACCAAGGCTTTCAGAGCTTTGGTGCTTTTTTTATTTTTGGTAATAGGACCAGGAACCCACCCTGTTAGTAAAGCTCTAGCATTATTATGGTCCTGATTTTCTATTTTGTATTAATTTCCATTCTTAATTGCGTTCGATACTCCCCAATATATAAAGCGAAATACGGCAGTAGTAAGACAAAAAATCCAGAAGTATTCAAATGCACTGTAATCCGGATTACTGATTACAATTGAGTTTAGAAAAACTAAGCTTAGAGACAAATATTCTATAAAAGAATCTTTAAACCCAATTTTCTTATATAATTCTTTAGTTTCAGTAAGGTTAAAAACATCTTTCAATTCTTTTGTACGATACCCTTTAGCAAATCCTAGACCTATAATATAAAACCCTAAAGCAGGTCCATAATCTATATTTAGTACCCAGGTCGATGCGCAGTAAATGAAAGTGAATAGAATTAAGAACATTTTAATATCTCTCCTCGTTATTATTTCGAAGCAACACTCTTTGTTTAAAAATTAGCATTTAGCGTATTTAATAATCTTTTAAATTTAGTTAAAGCTGAAATCAATATATAATGGTAATTTCAAGTGAAGTCTGGAGGAATTAAAACGTGTTGAAAAAAATAAGTTTATTATTACCTATCTTAATGCTGGTTGCATGTAATTATGATATAAGTGGATCTGCAATGGTAGAAATCACAGAAAGGTTTAAGGATGATAGTGATTTTTACATTAAAGTTAAAAATCAAGGTGAAGAGATCTATACACTAGAAGTAGATGAAAATGTGTTTAATCTTATTGAAGTAAAGGAAGAATATTTTATTTCGTATAAGAGTGACAAAGATAGAGTTGGTATTCTAGAAACCATTGAACCTAAATAAATGTAGGTCTATTTTTCGAGCACAGCACTTATCTAAATGGTGCAATTGAGTGTAGGGAATACGCAAGTTTGAAGGAAATAACAAGTTTCACGGCATTGAGGGCTTAGTGAGGTTAAACACGTGGAGGTTCGACTGCTCCGGGCCGCATGTATAAGAAACATAAGGTACTGAGGCGCTTTAAGAGGCTTTGGTATTTATATATATAGAATATCACATTATGACAGTTTGAAGTTGTAACTAGAAAAAAGTCCTCAATGATTGAGGACTAAAATTAGACTTTAACAGTGCGATGTAATAGGGAATTTGAAATGACCATCTAATAGAGGGGAATCTGACAAATAAAATAGTGCATCATCATCTGACTGAACTTTTTTAACTTGTAAACCTTTAATATTGTCTGGTTCAAAATGAAATATAACTTGTTCAATCTTTTCATTTATTACGTTATCTAACACCGCGGAAATGTCTAGTTCTTTGGTTGAGATAATATCGAAAATATGCAGTGTATGCTCTTCATGTTCCATTATAACAACGGATTCTAATTCTGAAATATAGTAAATCGATTCAGGGAATATAACTAAAAAGTAAAACATCAATAGCTCTTCATTATTTATTACATTGATTTTACTCTTATTTGGGTAGCGATTCTTGGTGATTGCTTCAAGTAAACGGATATCAGTATCAACGCTTAGTTTTCTTACGTTATTTTTAGTAGCTCCTTTTAAGGAACTGTTAGTAACCACTAAACTATATTCACTTTCATCAACTCTGGAAAAGCCAAATTTAGGGTAAAATTCAAGGACAGATTCATTTGCAAAAAGGTAGAAAAAATCACAATCATCCTTCTGAGAATCTATTATTTTATTCATTAGTATTTTAGCTAGACCTTTATTACTATATCGAGCATCAGTCATAACAGTTCCAATTTGAATGGCGTTATGTGACACATTATCAATTACAATGTTCATTTTAAAGATTGAAGCATTCGCAATGATATCACCATCATTATTAGCAAATGAATAAGGAACATATTTATCATTCCAGTACCCTTTGTTAAACCACTTACTAAAATCAATTTGAAACGTTGTCTGTGCTAAATGATTAAAGCTATTTCTAAGTTTTTCGTCCTTTCGATAACCAGTTACTAAGTTTAAATTCTCCATCACTTATTCCTCCTGAAAATTTTATTTTAGTTGTTTTAGAATTTATAAATCATTTGTAATACTCCTTTTCTTAATAACAAAAAAGACTTCATGAGAATAAACTCATAAAGTCTTTTGGTGTGTAAAATAACAAACTACTTCCTCAAAAGGTTTAGTAGTATCATTTAATACACTCATCGTTAGACAATATTTGCTTCTCTTTTATCGCAAAAGGGTAACATTAATAATCTACAAATTCCTTTTAAGAAATTTATAGATGAAACCCCTATTAAATTCATAGAATCTAGTTTGCGATAATAAGTTTTAGCATCGTTGTCTAATCTCCTTGTTGTTTGATTATCAACATCATAGCATAGATATTAAAATGTAAATAGAGGATGGTTCAAGCTAATATTATTTTAGTTTTACATCGTCTGAATGATGAATTTTTTATCATCTGTTTCCGCGTCATTGAGGGTTTAGTGAGGTTTAACTCATGGAGGTTTGAATCCTCTGGGTCGCATCCATTTAGTGACAAAGCTTTTGGAGCATTGGTACTTTTAAAATTTTGGGATTATATAAATGTGGAAAAATTACTCTTTCCATAAGATAAGTAAGGAGAAAATACTTATATTTTTGAGAAGGAAAAAAAGAAGTGGTTGTTGAAATGATTAACTACATAAGAAAACTGAGGTAGCCTAATCACAATCATTAAATAAAGCAATGAGGGAGTCATATAGATGATTTTAAGCTTAAACCATGTTAGTGGTGGATATCTTACTCGGAAAATCATAAGAGACATATCGTTTGATATTCAAACTGGAGAAATCATAGGTTTAGTCGGTTTGAATGGAGCAGGAAAAAGCACAACCCTTCGTCACATTATAGGCACCTTAAAACCTATGGATGGAGATGTCACGATTAACAAGCAAGATTGGTATAGTCATAGAGACAAACTTGCTCTTATTCCTGATAAACCTCATCTTTATCCAAACCTTACTGTTAAGGAACATTTTGAATTTATAAAGAGGATTTATCAAATTGAAAATGACGATTACTTAAATGGTTTAATAGACAGATATTCACTTCGAACCCACATGAACAAATATCCTTACGCTTTATCAAAAGGTACACAACAAAAGGTTTCAATTATTAGTGCAATGATCTCAAATCCAATATTTCTTGTTATTGATGAACCCTTTATGGGTTTAGATCCACGAGGGTTAAAATACTTTATGGAGGATCTTATTAGACTCAAAAAAGATGGTGTCGGAATTATCCTTTCAACTCATATGTTGAATATAGCGGAAAGCTTGTGTGATAGGGTGATTGTTTTACATGAAGGGCACCAAAAGTTTTTTAATGATAGTCCTTACCTGTCTGCTGATCATATGAAAGATGTGACGTTAGATGATCTTTTCTTTTCCATCATTGAGGATAAAAGATGAAGGATTTATTTATTGAACGATTCCAGAACTCCATGCAACAAAACAGTAAAGTTCTTGTTAAAGTGTTGGGACATAGTGGTGTGTTTGCGTTAATACCCTTTATTATGTTATTGATGTATGTCGTTATTATGGTACTACAAGATGGCAATCTTCATTCGTTCTATAAATCTTTCATTCTTACCGGTCTCTTTCTGTTTTTTACACTTAATAGAGGCATCATTAGTTTTATTAGTGAGTATGATGAGATTTATTTAGCTCCTAAAGTAAAAGGGATGGAAGGTTATTTTATTTATTGTTTACTTTATAACCTGATCATTCAATCGATAAAGGCTACTTTGTTTACCTTGTTTTTATTATACGCACTTAGTTTAAGTATAAGCGAACTGGCGACTCTTTTTATTTTCATACAACTCATAGGTGTTTTGCATATTCTGTCTCTAGTTATGATCATTAGCACGAGTACAAAAAAAACAGAGTTATTCTTTGTACTTAACAATGCTTGTATTGGCGTTGGTTTTCTCTTATTGCTTGAAGCACCTATCATCTTTGGTATTGCCGTTATGATAGGTATCATACTTATTGGCATACTCTATAGTAGAATGAGGATTTTCCCTATTCACTCTTGGAAGAGACTAATGAAGTCTGAAGAGAAAACGAGAAAAGTAGTTCAGATTTTTTTAAGTAGTCTTATAGATGTAAAGTCAAATCAGTCATCTTTTAAAAGTATTATACCGTTAGCCTTTTTTAAAAAAGATGAGAATCCAATAGTCTACCTATTAGTGCGATCAACAGTAAGAGGGACAGAGACCAGTCGAAACTTTGTCCGAGTGATACTCTTAACAGTCTTTCTGATCATTTATTTTAAGAGCTTATTCATTCTTATTCCACTGTTAGCTGTATTGATTTATTTTAATACATTGCAATTCTCGCAAGGGATCGGCTCAGGAAAAGAATTAATCCCACTCCACTTTCCTATTAATGATCAAATGATAAACGATGCGGAAAAGCACATTAAAAGGAGAGGTATTTTCATTCAATTATATATTTTTATGTTTGTTGTATTCATTCAGAAATTCTTTTTTCAGTAACGTGTATGTAAGTAGTGTGGGTGTTTGCAGAAGATAACACGTTTCCTCGGCATTGAGGGCTTAATGAGGTTAAACCCGTGGAAGTTCGATTCCTCCGGGCCGCATTCCATTAGTACCAAGGCTTTTAGAGCTTTGGTGCTTTTTTGTTTATAACTGTACAGTTAAAATCTTATTATTAGATATTGACAATATCATCCTTGTCATACATTCTAATATTAAAACATGCGTTTGAATGTTATTGGCAGGGAGGTTTAAATGATAGATACATATGAAGTATTGATTATTGGTGGCGGTCAAGCTGGGTTGGCAATGGCTTATGCACTAAAGCAACAAAATACTCCCTACATTATACTTGATGAAAATGAAAAGCCAGGAGCTTCATGGGAACAGAGATATGATTCACTAACCTTATTTACACCAAGGAATTATAGTTCTTTGTACGAATATAATATAGAGGGAGAGCCCAAAGGATTTCCTAGTAAAGGCGAGATTGCTTCATATATGCGAAAGTTTATATTGGAAAATGATTTATCTATTAAACACAATGAAAAGGTGTGGAGTGTTGCAAAGAACAAAAATAATACATTCAGTATAGAGTCTGAATCAAATACGTATGTTGCTAATCAAGTAGTCGTAGCTACGGGAGCATTTCATGACCCTTTTATTCCTAACATTCATGACCAGACGATCCCTTTTATGATTCATTCATCAGAATACAAGAATTCTAATCAAGTGCCAGAGGGAAAGGTATTAATTGTAGGCAGTGGAAATACAGGAGTACAAATTGCAGCAGAGTTAAGCCATTCCCATGATGTCATTCTTTCTAGTAGTAAAAAAATTAAAAATATCCCCAATCAAATAGTAGGTAAGAGTTTATTTTGGTGGCTTGACGTACTTGGAATTTCTAAAGCTACACCCCATTCATTGGTCGGAAAGTTTCTACAGAAAAGAGACCCTATTATCGGTAACGATTATAAACGTGTAAAGAAACAAGTTAAAAGGGTAAGTAGACTAATGAAAATGGAGCAAGGAAAAGCCTATTTCCAGAAAGATCGACCAATAGAGATAAATTCTATAATATGGGCAACGGGTTATAGAAACCGTTATGATTGGATTCATATCGAAGGAGTCATTGACTTAAAAGGAAAGCCTGTTCATACATTCGGTGAGTCAACGGTTAAAGGACTCTACTTTATAGGACTTAGTTGGCAGAGTCGAAGAAGTTCAGCTTTAATTTATGGAGTAGAAAAAGACGCTAATTATGTTGCGCAACTTGTGATAAAAAGACAGAAGAGTTAAAAAACTGATTAATAGAGGTGCTATATGAAAAAACTGATTAATGTATTTTATATTGGATTAGCACTTATATTCGTAGGCTGTACTAATAACAACGAGCCAGTGACCATTTCAAACAGTGAAGAAAATCCGACAGCAGAAGAAGTTCTTAAAGAAAACTCAGAAGCTGATATTTTGATGTACTATGGAACTATATATAACACGAACGTTGATTGGGTAGATGAATTAACGTTAACGAAAGGCGATCAAGTGGGAGAAATAAAAGAACAAGCAACGGAAGGAAACTATGATTATTCAAATGAAATGGCAAATAAGTTATCAGTAGGTTCGATGATCTTTGAAGCAAAAGAAAGAGATGATGTTTTAATTGTAGAAGATAACGGAGAAACACATTATTATTATGCATTGGTAGAAGGGTAAGATACAGGACAAAAATCAAGGGTTGATTACCGAATTATAGAAGTGCATTGTTTTATGTTCGTGTTTTATAGTTTGTTTATATTTAAAATTAGGGTGTAGGTACTTAAAGTTCCTCACCAAATCTTTACAACGATTGTGGAAGTGGAGAATTTGATCAAAAAATTGACTGTGTCATTGATTTCCATCGAGAGGATTCTGTATATTTTAAACAATCGGTAAAAGAAAAAGAAATAATAGAAAATGCGAATGTCGTTTATGATGAAGGGAAATATATTAGTATCTCATTTATTGATCCTGAAGATCAAACAGAAACTCGAAAAGAATCTTATGAAAAAATCGGTGATAGCTAGAACGATTGAAACTATATGAAAGTTAAGCGTTAATTAACAATTCCCCTGTTTATGATAAATAGTTAGGCGAAGAAATATAGGACTAACCTCATCTTTAAATCCAAAATAATTAATAACCCCGTATAACTTAATAGTATTACGGGGTTATTTTTGATATTCTACCTTTTCTACAAAACTAAAGTACATAAGAGCATTTATAGATACTGACGCTCTCCAGTTTTTGCAGCTGTCTCTATTGTATCTAGAAGTTGATGAAGCTTCACTGCATCCGCAAAAGTAGGTAGACTTGAAGTTCCTTCAGAGATATCCTTAGCAAACTTACTATGTGCTTGAGCCACATTAAGAATCATTCCTGTATCATTTTTAAGAGAATCCGGTACCCAGTAGTAATGATCCGGAATGCTTAAATCCTGAAGTTCTTTATCAGTAGAATTTGCTCCTCGTAATTGATGGAATCCAAATTGAATAGAAGCAGGGGCATTGAGTGTGATTGTTCCCTCGTCTCCAAAAATCTCTAATGTTAAACCATTTTGATGTTTAACACCTCCCTGGATGTGAACACTAGCAGTTGCGCCATTGGTTAACTTCCCTGAGATTATGATTTGATCATCGGTATCTTTTTTTATTGTTTTTTGAACATCTGTTAATTCGACCTCTGGGAATTGTTGTGCCGTAACTGCTGAAAGTTCTTTGAAGTCTCCAACCATATTAGTAAAAGCATCAAGATTATGTCCACCTACGATAGTCAACAGGTTGCCACCTATCTTTTTATCAAATAAGTAAGCAGAAGCCCCATCAGCCACTCCACCCATAGCATCAATCGAGATCTTTAAGTTGGCTGACAAAACGTTTCCAACATAGCCATCAGCTAGTAAATCTTTTACATAATTAATAGTAGGAGACTGCCTCGACTGCAATCCAATGACATTGGGTACATTTCCCGATTCAACCCATTCCTGCATTTCTAAGGCTTCGTTAGTGTTTGAGCCCAGTGGCCATTCACAATAAATGGGCTTGGTTGCTTGGAACAATTGCTTTTACTGCATCATAATGTTCTTTAACATTAATGCTAACGACTACCATATCAACATTTGTTTCTTTTGCTAATTGTTCGGCATTTTCAAAAGCATACGGAGCTTTAAAAGCATCAGCACTTTTTACAGCACTTTTCATATTACTCGTACTAACAGCTTTGAGTTCAAGGTCATCTAGTTGTTCGATTACAGGAATATGCGTTCCTTTGGCCCACCCGTTATTAATAGACCCACCTATAATGCCTACGCGTAATTTATTATTCATTTTAAAAAAACTCCTTCTTATTTTGTTGTGGGAAACGAATGTACATTCTTTTGTACTGTGTACATTTTTATTGCCCTCTTTAATTTATGAACAATTCATTCTATCCTTTAAGAACGAAAACGTATGAAAGTAGGCGAAACAATTATGAACAGCACAATAGACTTGTTAAAGAATCACTCGTCATTTCGTTCTTTTGAAAAGAAACCAGTATCCAATGAACAAAGGGACACGATCTTCCAAGCTGCAAGCCATTCTTCTTCTTTTAGTCTTTTACAAACCGTTTCTATTATTCGAATTTCTGATCAGGAGCTTCGCAAAAAAGTAAACAATCTTTGTTTTAACCAACCATATATCGAAGAAGCAGGAGAATTTTGGATCTTTTGTGCAGACTTTAATCGCAATCATCAAATGGCTCCTAGTGTTGATTTGTCTTATATAGAATATCTATTAATCGGAACATTTGACGCTGGCATCATGGCTCAAAACGCACTAACTGCAGCTGAATCTTTAGGGTTAGGCGGAGTATACATTGGTGCTGTTAGAGGGAATATACAAGAGCTATCGGACCTTCTAGAACTTCCCGAATACGTTATTCCATTGGTTGGTCTGTGTATCGGTCATCCTAAAGGGGAAAAGCCCGATTCTAAGCCTAAATTACCTCAAGAGATAGTGATGTCTGAAAATACGTATAAGCCATTAAACAAAGATTCTCTTGATATTTACGATCAACACATGAAACACTACTATGAAAATAGGTCTTCTAGAGCACCGTTTACAGCACGAACAGTCAAAGGATGGTCCGATCATATACAAGATCATTTAGAGCGTAGCTCACTAACGTTTATGAAAGAGTATTTAAATAAACAAGGTTTTGCTAAGAAGTAAGAAGAATATCGATCTATATTTGATTTTGCTTCATTTATAGAAGACAATATAGATGAACTTAGTACAATAAAATGTACTAAGTTCTTTAAAGTCTAACGCTTTTTGTGTACATACTTTCAGGGTATGGCAGCTCTAAATTTCCTCGGAGTGTAGGTTGATCATCATTATAGTCTGTTCGAACAATTCCTCTATCCTGCAAGATAGGAACTACTAACTTAATAAAGTCCTCAAAACCTGATGGACCATTCTGTCTAATCAGCATGATATCCATAATGCCTTCTCGATACCAATGTTCAATTTGTTCTGCTACGTTCTCCGCAGAACCTATAAACTGAGGTCTTGGTAATCTGTGACCTATAGGCATGAATGATTCAATTTCTTTCAATTTTTCTAATGCCTCTTTCTCAGTTTCTCCTACAATTGGATTTTGCGCAGGCATCATTAGGAAATCATCAGGAGAGCGTCCTTGATCTTGAACTCTTCTTTTTAGTTCAGCCGTATATCCCTTAAGGTAATCAAAATGATCTCCAGGTGCCATAATCCCTTCAGCATGTTTAGCCGCTATATCCATAAAGTCTGAAGATGTTCCTGCTTGGAAAATCACAGGTCTTCCTTGTCTTGAACGACTAACATTTAATGGACCATCCACTGAAAAGTATTTTCCTTTGTAATAGAGAGGATGCATCTTTCTTGGATCATAAAAGATGCCACTTTCTTTATCACGGATAAAAGCATCATCTTCATACGAATCCCAAAGTCCCTCTACAATTTCTAGAAACTCCTTTTTCATTGGATAAAGATCTGATTTGCTTAAATGAGAGCGACTATAATTGGCTAAACCTCCTGGATTAGATGTAATCGCGTTCCATCCAGCTCGTCCATTACTAATTTTGTCTAACGAAGCAACTTGTCTAGCTACTGTAAAAGGATCAGCATACGAAGTCGCAATTGTTGCTATTAATCCAATAGATTTAGTCACCATACTTAAAGCCGACAAAATAGAGATGCCTTCAAACATACTAAGATAATGAGGGATCATCCCCGGCCCGATGTGGCTAACATCCGCTAAAAAGATCGCATCAAATTTACCATTTTCTAATTGTTTGGCTTTTTCTACATAATGATTTATGCTTTCACTCGCATTTGATGGCATATCATGGTGTTTCCAACCCGTATGACTCCACCCAACTCCATCAATATTCCCAATGAGTTTTAGCTTTCTTTCTCGCATTATTGATTTCTCTCCTTCAAAACGATCATTAAGCATAATTCCCTTATATCAATCCAAATTGTTTAGCCAGTAATTTATGTCCATTCTTCCGACTTTCTTGATTAGGGTAAAAATCAGCAATGATTATTTCATCAACCATACTGGCCTTCGCCATTTGGTGTAATTTTTCAGCAACCGTTTCAGGACTCCCGATAACAAATCTCGCTTTGTTATGTTCTCTAGCACTTGCTTCTGCAAGAGTATACGTATGATTTTTAGCTTCACTTGGAGTTGGGAAAGAAAGAATCTTTGTTCCAGTACTCATCTGTGCCCACATTAATTCTGCCGGACCTGCAACAAATTCTGCCTCTTCTTCGGTTTCAGCTGTAATCACCATAATAGCCATCATACTTTTCGGTTCATTTAAATAAGAAGAAGGCTTAAATTCATTTTTGTAGGCTCGTAACATAGGAACAGCCAATTGCGGTGCGAGTTGAGCAGCAAATACAAAACCAAGTCCCTTTTGAAGTGCAAAGTGTAAACCACCTTCGCTAGACCCAAGCATGTACAGGTCTGGTACCATGGATTTGTCACCAGGAGGGTTTATGTGACTAAAGGGATGTGTTTCTTTAAAGCTACGATAAAAAAATGAAAGAAGGTCATCCAGTTGCTCTGGAAAATCATTTGCTCCTAGTAGTTCTCTAGACCGCAACAATGCCAACATCGTTTGGGCATCGGTTCCAGAGGCTCTTCCAATTCCAAGATCAACGCGGCCAGGATATAACCCTTCAAGCAAAGTGAAATTCTCCATGACTTTTAACGGACTATGGTTTGGCAACATCACACCACCGGACCCTACGCGAATTTTATTGGTATGTGCAGCAGCGTGCATACTTAACATATCTGGTGACGTACTCATCAAGTTTGTTGTATTGTGATGTTCCGTAAACCAATACCTTGAGTAACCCAACTCTTCCGCAAGTTGCACCATTTCTGTCACATTTTTAAGACTTTTACTAGCAGGGCTATCTTTATATATGTGAACAAAATCCAGAATCGAAAGTTTTAGTTTGGAATTTTCGCTATCCATTCATCTCTAGCTCCTATCTGTGGTATAATTTTAGTTAGCTTGCTAACTAAAAGTCCAGAAAAATGTAGTTGCTAATTTATTTATTTTTGGTGTGTTTCACCATCATAAGGGCATTATGTTTATCTGCAAAGAGGGCAAACTAAATGGACTTAGTACATTTTTATGTACTTAGGAAAGGAGCTTAAAGATGAAGGTTTGTAATGACGGTTTTGACCGTGATTTTATTGAAGGTAAAACTGATATGTACGCCATTGCATTCACACAAAATGTGTTATCAGGCAGATGGAAATACTTTATCTTATGGTACTTAAAAGGAGACACACGAAGATATTCAGATATTAAAGCATTTTTAGGAAACTTGTCACAAGGATCTCTCACAAAACAGCTTAAAGAACTAGAGAATGATGGTGTTATTAAGCGCGAAGTATATCCAGTGGTTCCTCCAAAAGTAGAATACTCTTTAACTGAAAAGGGGATTAAATTGATGCCAGTCCTTGATGCGATGGAGATTTTCGGTAAAGAATATGGTGAAAGCAATCAGGACTAATTGTATTAGAAATGGACGTAAAAACAACTCCGCGATATAGTTAGTCCACTAATTAAATTGTTAAGTGGGGTCTTGATATGGTAAATGATGATATCAGAGTTCTTTTAGATAAAATCTCTTCACAAAACCGAAGAAACTATAATCAATTATTAACTAATTTAAACTTACATGTAGGCCAAGACAATCTATTATGTAAACTCTGGAATAAAGATGGTATGACTCAAGTTGAACTGTGTAATCAGTTAAATTGTGAAGCCCCAACTGTAACCAACATGGTGAAATCATTAGAAAAAAAAGGATTAATTATTCGACACAAAGATGTTCATGACAAACGAATAACAAGAATCTATCTCACAGATTCTGGGAAAGAGATTGAAAAACCAGTTAGTGAGATATGGAAAAAACAGCAAGAGCGTTTATTAACAGAAATTACTCAAGATGAGAAATTGCTTTTTAGAAGACTGTTGAAACAAATGGAAAAGAACCTTTTCAACTAGTTAGTCGCAAGGATATAAAATCCTACAATGATAGGCAATGCTACTATTATCGATTGATTAGATATTATTTTAAATAGAAAAGAAATTATTGTGGCTCGAGTATTCACTTGAAGAACCAAAGCATTAAAACTTTGGTTCTTTTTTTATTGATCAGTACAGATATGACTGTTAACAACTGAAATTACAAGATTAAATCTCTAACTTACGATTACTAATCATCTTTATCATTTCAGGATCTCGGTGAGAGAAAAATAAAGTTTCTTTTTGATCTAATGAAGCGATATTAGTTAGATCATTTTCATCTAATTCAAAATCAAAGATATTAAAATTCTCAGTAATCCTTTCTTGATTAATCGATTTTGGAATAACAATAACATCTCTCTGGGTCAGCCAACGTAAAACGACTTGAGCCACGGACTTATTATGTTTTTCAGCTATTGCAACCAAAATTTTGTTATAAAATAGATTGTTCTTTCCTTCCGCAAAAGGTGCTGGTTACAGCCTGTTAGAGTGTATCAAGAAAACCTATGATCAGCTGCGTATCGAAATAACCAGGTAGGTAACCAAAGTGGAGGAGTTAGAATATATTTCTTTATTATAAATCCGATGAGTGTGGATGAATTTTAAAACCTCAAGAAAAAACATTGACTATAATCGAACGATCGTTTATTATAGATTGTATGAGACATAAAGATGAAAATAAAAACAAAAGTATATATAAAGCAGCCATACAGTTAGTTAATGAACAAGGGTTATCTGCAACCTCTATGTCAAAGATTGCAAAACGGGCAGGTATATCTGCTTCTACAATTTACGTTTACTTTGAAAATAAGGAGGATATGCTCAACAAATTGTATTTAATGATTAAGAAAGATATGAGCGTCGAAGTGTTTCAACATTACGATGATTCTATCTCCGTACGTTCTTCTTTTGAATATACATTGAGAAAATATCTAGACTTTATTCTGAATAATAAAGATGAATTCTTATTTATTGAACAATTTTCAAACTCTCCTCTTCTTCACAACTTATCTAAAGAAGAAGGAACACTAATGTTTGAACCAATTATTAGGCTACTTGAAGAAGGGAAAAGCCAAAAAATATTCAAGCAAGTGGATACTAATCTGCTATATATGGCAATGGTTAACCTTTGTATGCAGTATGTTAAAGAGCATTATGGTGGGCGAATAACGTTTAAGCAAGAAGATATCAACATAATCGTTGAAATGACTTGGGATGCTATTAAAAAAGATGAAATCTGATGTAGGAGATCATTTTCTCTTACATCTTCATTTTATATAATAATTAATCGAATGAACGTTTATTATACAAATGTTCATAATTAAACGAACATTCGATAATTAAAGGGGGTGATATGGAGTACGAAGATCTCTTTTAGAGAAGATCAGGAAGTTCTTTTAAAACAATTATTCTGATGGGATGTACCTTGTTAAGGAAAAAATATAATTAAGAGAGGACGTTTATAATATGTCAAATATTCAAGGAAAAGTTGTTATCATTACTGGTGCATCAAGTGGAATTGGGGAAGCTACTGCAAAGGAGCTTGCTTCGAAAGGTGCTAAAATAGTTCTTGCTGCACGGAGAGAAGAGCGACTAAAGGAGATACAGCAAGAAATTAAGCGTAATGGGGGACAGGTAATTTATCAAGTTACAGATGTGACTTCATACGAGCAAATGGAAACGCTAGCTTCGTACGCTCTTACAGAGTTTGGCAAAATTGATGTTATGATCAATAATGCAGGTGTAATGCCACTATCAGCTATTTCAGATTTGAAAATAACAGAATGGGAAACAATGATTGATGTAAATATTAAGGGCGTAACATATGGAATGGCTGCTGTTCTTCCTTCTATGAAAGAAAATAAAGTTGGTCACATCATCAATGTTTCTGCTGTTGCTGGCCATATGGTATTTCCAACTAGTTCTGTTTACAGTGGAACAAAATATGCTGTACGTGCTATAACAGAAGGTCTTAGACAAGAAGAATGTAAAAACAATATACGTACAACAATTATCTCTCCAGGTCCAACTTCAACCGAACTTACAAATTCAATTTCTGACCTAGGACTAAGAAACTTCATTATAGAGAGCGCTAAAGAGGCAATTGATCCTTCCAGTGTAGCAAGAGCCATTGCATTTGCGATTGGAGAACCTGATAACGTAGCTATTAATGAAATGATTATTCGACCAACTATTCAAGAAATGTAAAGATAGTAACTACATTTGTTTTGAAGAGTTGTTCTTATTTTGCCCCTAAAAAATAGACAGGTAACTCGGAATTTCCGTGTTGCCTGTCTATTTCATTTAGCCACAGTTCTGAGTTTTGTTTTACAGGGGGAAGTTACTATTCATCTAACTCTTAGCCTAATAAATTAATGAGAGCGATTACATTAAATCTGTACATTTTATACCATATTTTGATATAATTTATATAGAGATTAATTATCAAACTAGAAAAGGGCAAATCAGTCGAAAGATTGAGACGCAAAGTTACAGGTCTAAGGTTTATACTATGATGGCTGTGCTACCTAAAATAGTACATATTTTAGGGGGGATATGTTTGGTTCCTTTTAATAGTGAAAGTGAATTAGACAAAGAATGGAGTAACTTAATAAAGGAAGCTTTGGAAATGGGGATTTCTGCCGAAGAAATTAGACAGTTCCTAAAAGATCCTAAAATGGTTGACAATCTTTCAAATGCGCATGTTTTAGAAAGATTGTATTACAAATAGGGATAACATAGGTGAAGTTAATAGACCTTAAAGGTCAAGAAAACAGTGCAAACGAACCTTAGAAGCCTTGCAGACGCTTATGGGTTCATTACAGAAAGGATATATGTTACTGCCTTTCTAAAAACGTGATGAAGTTCCTGCTGTTTTTTTGTGCAGATTGAACTCATAGTCTAATTAAGTTACGATACGAAAAACAGTAGTGGTTGAAAATCTTTTTAAAACAGAGAAGGGATATCCCAAGAGGAGCTTTTAAGCTCCTCTTTTTTCGTTTGTATGTTTATCCATTTGCTCGTTCATTATAAGATATAACAACAAGATTAGATCATCTAACTTACTTCTCTTTCCCTCCAAAGTACCAATCCATTGCATTCTGATACAAGACTTTATGTATAGCTGTTTCATCATCTAAAGCTTCTTTTATGATAGTTATGTCTGAGTCTTGGAAAGGTCGTGGTGCTCGGGTAGAGGGTA
This sequence comes from Alkalicoccobacillus plakortidis, assembly GCF_023703085.1. Classification (NCBI taxonomy): domain Bacteria; kingdom Bacillati; phylum Bacillota; class Bacilli; order Caryophanales; family Bacillaceae; genus Shouchella; species Shouchella oshimensis. Next base: position 90,787 of record NZ_JAMQJY010000004.1, read on the forward strand.
AATCACTTCCAAACATTAACGCATTATTGTTAATGTTGTATATTTCTTTGATCATTTCTCCGGGATCGAAATCTAATCTGCCAAATCCAGTTGCTTTTACTTTAACTCCATGAGAAACAAGGTTCAGTAGTTCATGCGAGCCAAGCTTTTGAAAGGCCTAGATGATCAATGGATACAGCGGGCAAAGTCCTAAGTATATTCATGATATCTGCTAGTTTAGAAGAGTTTATATACAGTTCGGTATGCCAACCGGCTAAGTCATATACTCGTTTTGAAAATGACTCTAGTTTAGAAAGTTCTTCTGAACCTCCTCGATTTACATTAAATCTTAATGCTGTAACCCCAATAGAATCTAGTTCTAGGATCTCTTCGTCACTTGTAGAGTAAGGCAACTGAGTGACTCCAACAAACCCACTTCCTAATTGTTTAAGGGATTCTTTTAGATAGGTTTGGTCAAATTTTTGAAAGGAACCTGATACAATGGCACCATTTGTAATACCTAATCTGTTAGCATCAACTTGATAATCAACAGCAGTATAGGAATCGGGCGTAAAGCCTTGGTTTTCATAAATAGGGAAGTGTTTATCAATAATATGTAAGTGGGAATCAAAGATCTTCATGAATGTTCTCCTTTTTCATTCTATTATAGTTTAAGCTTATCAAAACGATTAAAATAAGAACATACATATCAATTCATATCTTGCGCCAAAAATTGAATTGCTCCTGTCACTATCGAGCACAAAATATCAAGAATCAACATTGAGCTACGTATAAACTTAGTGAAGAGAGGGGAGCTGCTAATATGGAAGGGCTTCAAAGGATGCTTGCTAGTCTCGAGTATATTGAAAACAATTTAGAAAATGACTTGAATATTGAAGAGGTCGCTGAGATTGCCTGTATGTCAAAGTTTCACTTCCAACGAATGTTTAGCATGCTTACGAGTTTTACGGTTAGTGAGTATATTCGTAATCGCCGGATGACTGTTGCTACACAGATGCTGAATCATTCAAACAGCAAGATCATTGATGTGGCGATGAGATATGGCTACGAAAGCCCGGAAGCCTTCACTAAAGCATTCAAACGAATTCATGGAATCAATCCATCAGAAGCAAAGAAGAGTAATCGTTCTTTAAAGGCGTATCCAAAGCTTTCCTTTCAAATTCAATTAAAGGGTGATGTAGAAATGGATTACAAATTAGTAGATAAAGATGAATTTGCTGTTGTTGGAAAAAGCATTCGTACGTCATGTATCGACGGTGAGAATAACCGTAACATTGCGGGGTTCTGGAATGAATCAAATCAAAACGGGTTCACAAAAGAACTAGCAAAAAACAGTGGATCACTTGGACTGATTGGCTTGTGCTTGGAATTTGATAGTAAGCAAGAAAATCTGACCTATCTCATTGGAGCCGAAAAGAACATTGATTCCATACCAAACGATTGGCAAGAGACAATCATTCCAGCAGCTACATGGGCCGTCTTCCCAGTACACGGACCAATGCCTGAAGCTATGCCAAAAGTGTGGGGCAGAGTTTTTTCAGAGTGGTTTCCTTCTACTGGATATGAGCATGCCGGTGGACCAGAAATGGAAGTGTATCTTAGTGATGCGGATCCATTTTCAGAGGACTATTATAGTGAAGTCTGGATTCCAATTAAAAAATAAGAGTGTAGATAGGCGCGCGTGTTCACAGGAGGCGCCTATTTTTTCGAGTATACTAAAAGAGAATTACTGTTAATAGAGAGGAGGAATAGATGATGAAGCTTTTTGTTTCTCAGTATGAATGGGTGCGAAAGACACGCGACGTATTATTTCAATATTGTGAGAGTTTACCTCAGGAGGACTATGTAAAAGAAGTAGAATCATTTGGCGGTGATTCTATCCGAAATTTACACGTCCATGTTGCTGAATGCTATCAAGTCTGGTTAGGCAAACGAGCGCTTAAAAAGGAGCTCTCATTGGTTAATCCAATAGACATTACAACTGTTCAACAAATGCGAGAGCTATTCAAGCAAACGGATGACATCGTTAATGAGTTTTTACATACGTATGAAGGTCAGTGGGAACAAAAGGTTGGAGTGACTTATCGGAATGGCGAGTCTAATGAATTTACAGCGCTATGGTTATTTACTCATACCTTAACCCATGAATTTCACCACAAAGGGCAAATTGTGAAAATTGGAAGACAGCTAGGCTATATTCCACCAGATACTGATCTTATTGAGGAATAGATGAAGCACTAAAATAGATAGTATAGGAGGCAGTCTCCATTTGTCATCATTCATGACGAATTGAGGCAGCTTCTTTTTTTATTTTGATGAAAGTTCATATTAGGTATTGCGATTTAGAAAATTAAATCATATAATAAATTTAAATTAACGATTTAAGTTATTAAATCGGATTGTTAAATTAAATCGAAAGTTGGTGTTGTTATGTCTAATAGAGAAATGATGAAGATTACTTTAAAGCAGCAAAAAGTGATTTCAGATCCATTAAGGTCCCGTATCATAGCTATGCTACACGAAGAACCAATGACGCCAAAACAAACAGCGGAGAAACTAGATAAAAATGCGGGAACAATCTATTACCACATTCAACAGCTTTTTAAGCATGACATCTTAGAAATTGATCATGTTGATACGAATAAGGGTGTGGTGGAGAAATATTACCGGTCAAAGGCCATTTTGTTCCAAGGTCCTGAGCAGGAAGATTCTGAGGAACATGTAACAGGTAGCAATATTCACATCCTCCTTTCAAAGAAATTATTAGATGAAATGCATCAAGAAGTCCAGGAGATCTACTTTAAATACGGACGTTTATCAATAGAAGAAACGGAAGAGCAGAATTCTTATACTGTCGAGTTTAATGTAAAAAACTATGTGGAGGAGGAAAAGGGATGAGGGCATCTTTTGTGATGGAACGAAACTTTCTCATTTTACTATCTGGAATATTTATTAATGGAATTGGTGGCGGAGTTTATGCAGTGTCGGGCATGATGCTTGTATTTCAATTGAGCGGGAGTGTGATTTATTCAGGATTCGCCTTCTTTGCTTTGACCCTTGCTAGTGCAATGGCTTTTCTGATCGCTCCATTTGCTAATTATGTAACCTACAAAAAGGGTTTGATTGGCTGTGAAGCTTTAAAATTTCTGTTGCTATTTACGATCCCACTATTTTATTTTACTGTCGGATTAAATGTATTCTACGTCATATTAATTCTATTTATAGTCGCACTGATTTCGCAGTTCTCTTACCCAATCGAATCCACAATCATGCCAATCATTGTAGGTAAAGAGAATATCATCAAAGCTAATTCCTACTTTCAAACGGTACGTGAAGGCATGAGTATCGTATTTGTAGCCGGTGCTGGAATTCTTGTGGTTGTCATCGGACCCGTTCAAGCAATTCTAATCACGGCAATCTGCCATGTATTATCCTCTATCACCTACTTATTTTTCACCTTCCAACAAGAGAAAGCAACAGAGAGACCAGTGATTGGTCAACTTGTAACAACGTATACAAATGACTTAAAAGCAGGGATTCGCTATATACAGGATTCACTGATTCCAAAAATGATCGTATCCATTGTGTTTATTAATTTTGCTATGGGGGTCATGATGCCTAATATGCCTGCTTTTGCTCTTATAAAAGGCAATGGAAGCGAGGCGCTGTATGGGTTTTACCTCGCAGCGATATCACTAGGTATTATGATTGGGGCTATACTTGCACCTAGAGTGAAGAAGTTTAGTTTTGGATTACTAACCATTGTTAGCTTTAGCATCACAGGCTTATTGTGGATGGGTGCTGCAGCACTGCCGGCGGTTCCATCTCTGATCTTCTTCTGCATCGGTACCATATCAATTGGCATATTAAACATACTGATGTTCTCATCTATTCAACAGCAGGTTGAATCTGCTTTTATAGGTCGCGTATTAACTGTATTAACAAGTGCAGCGTCAATTGGCATGCCGTTTGGTTCCTTATTAGGTGGTTATATCGGTGAAACCTTTACAGCCATTGTGCCAATGTACCTATGTGGCATAGCGATGATCATATTCAGTTTAAGCTGGCTCTTTAACGCAGTATTAAGGAAGCTGCCGAAGATTGATGAGGCAAAGCTTTTTCCGGCACGACCGGTAACTGAAACCAACTTTGAAAAGTCGCTGTAGATACAAAGCTCTGGTTGGTGTTTTGGCTGGAGACTATCTTAATTGCACTGCATTCTCTAAAACGGGTTTGTACGCTGCAGATCAAGTTGGTTTTTAATAAATATGTTAGCTTAGGGAGTTGTTATTTGCTACGGCCTTTTTATTTTGATAAAAGGGGTCCCTTTAACTAATCTATCATACGTGAAAAGAAAAATCGGAATGAAAATAGCAAAGAGAATTCCAGCGTATTCATTATAGTGGAAGATTCGTCGAATGGATAATAAATTCTGAGGAATCATACTTAAACTAATGACTATACATCCGATTAGAATAGAGAATAATCTTGTATTTGATCGATTGAATATAATCTCCAAACCTGTTGAAGCTGAATAAAGCAGAATGGTTAGTGTTGATAACACGATAATGGACCAGAAAGCTAAAAAAATTAAATCAACTCTTTCAAATAAAGTAAAGGAAATGGTTTTAATCATATACAGGAAAGGTTCAGGAAGAACTTCAAATTGACCCGGGCTAAAATAGATATAACACGAAACTACAATAAATGTATAAAACGTTGTCACAAATATATTTGCATACGTAGCTGTTAGTAATTTCTCTTTACTTGTACCAGATACGAAGGGATATATAATTGGAAGAATTAAAAATCCCTGCATAGCAAAAGAACTAGATAAAGCTCCTTTCCATATACCGCCCCATTCTGTCTCCAATAACGGTAAAAGATATAGGGGTTCAGAATCTGAAAATGCGAATGCAGCGCAAATGGGGGCTAAGAATAAGATTGGAGCAGTGATTGTCATAAAAGATGCTATTATTTTGATTGGACTATTTAAAAGGTAGAGAGCTGGTATTGTAAAAAGTATTAGTTTAACTACATCTGGTGTATGCGGTAATACCCAAGCATCAATAAGAGTTTTAAAGAAAACCAAAAGAGTTATGGTAATAACAATAAAATATAAACTGTATAAGAAAATGACGCTCTTCCCAATTTTATTGCCTAGAATGTGTTTTTGGAATTCATAAAATGTGAGATTTGGATAATTATTGGATACGCTCCAAAGAATAACGATCATGACTTGTGAGATGAGCCCGGCTATTAAAACAGAAATCCACCCATCAGTTAGTGCTTGTTGAAAGACGATATAAGGAAGTGTGAAAAGACCCGCACCAATTTGGGCTTGAACAAAGAACCAAAAGAAATGAATGAGACTTATACCTTTTTTTTGATCCAAGTTATTGCCCCCCACCCTTAGTTAAGTCACGATCTTAGTATTTCCAAAAGAAAATAATGAATGCATATTTTAAGTGGTGAGAATACAATATTAAGAATTAAAGTGAATGATCATTCTTACTTTTCTTTGAATACATCGCTTAAAGATACACTAACCTTTTAGTAAGTACCCCAACTAAAAGTGCGTACTTACATGACCTTTAAATCTTAATTATAATTAATAGAGATTTAAAGGAGGATAAAGAATGAAAACATTAGTCATAATTGGTCACCCAGATATTGAGGCATCTATCGTAAACAAAAAATGGATAGAGGAAATGAAGTTGTACCCTGATTTATTCACCATACATGAATTGGAAAAAGAGTATCCAGATGGCGTAATCGATATTAAAATAGAACAATCACTAATCGAGTCACATGGAAATTTAGTATTACAATTCCCAGTACATTGGTTTAATTGTCCGCCTATTCTTAAAAAATGGTTAGATGAAGTATTTACAGATGGGTGGGCATTTGGAAAATCCGGGGATAACTTAAAGGATCGAAAAATGGCGTTAGGAGTTACTACAGGAAGTAGAAGTGACGACTATGATAAGCAAGGAAGATATAAATATAATTTAAAAGAAGTATTAGTGCCGTTTGAAATAACAGCAAAATACTGTAAAGCAGATTATCAATCTTTTTTCGCTTTTTATGGCACAGATTTTAGTTCACAAGATGAAATTGATAAAAGCGCTAAAGATTATGTGGATTTCTTAAAAAAATTAATATGAACAAACAATAAGAAGCAACTGAGAGTAAGTTGCTTCTTATTTATAGTTATCTAGATACTTCTGGTTTTCTCCCCATTCACACATCGAATTCAACACTGGTATTAATGAAAGACCACGTTCAGTCAATGAGTATTCAACTTTAGGAGGAATTTGAGGGAATTCAACTCTGTTAACTAATCCATCTTTTTCTAAGTCCTTTAACATAACGCTAAGTGATTTAAAGGAAATGGTTCCTATCTTACGTTTTAATTCGTTATGTCTAATCTTATGGTGTTCATAAAGCAAATATAGTATGAGCATTTTGTACTTACCATTGATTAAGGACAATGTTAATCCGAATCCAGTGTTTTTAACATCGACATCCGAGGGACTTGTTTCCTCCACTTTACAAACCTCCTAACCTAAATATAGAACGTTGATAGTGATCAGTATTACTACAGTTTAACACTAATTAACCGTAAGACAATATTGATAGAATATAAGAGGTAATGAAAGAGATGGCCAAGTGTGGTGTCAGATTCCTTTTAACTTTAGAAGAAATACAAGGCTTATCTAATATAGCTTAAGCTTGTATGATAAGAGTACGTTTTATTTAGAATTTCTATCTGCTCTTCTCTTAAAGTCAATTAGCGTAATGAACAGTAAGCGAAGGGCGATAATTAAACCGCTTTTAATCATTAGATCTACTCCTCTAAAGTTGGTGCGTATAAAGGTAATTCAATAGTAAACGTGATCCAATCTTCATGTAGTTCGGCATACATCTTACCCTGATGCAGCTCTACAATTTTTTTAGCAATGGCAAGTCCTAATCCCGTACCAACACGTGTTGTTCTTGCTTTTTCGCCTACAAAAAAACGTTCAAATAACTTGTCCAATTCCATAGAAGTATGATGTTCAACTTGGTTTGATATCTTGAATAGAGCAATACCTTTTGCACTTACTAGTTCAACTTTTAATTCTGAAGGCTTCAGGCTATATTTTAAACAGTTTACTAAAAGGTTCTCAAATACTCGTGCAACTTTCTCAACATCCATAAAAACAGAAATTTCGTTTCCGACGATGGTTCTTGATAGTTGTATCTTTTCCATTTCAAGTTCCAACGTATATTCACCTAGTACTTGTTCGACTAAATCTACCATATTTACGACATGCCTATTTAAGGTGATGTTTGGATTAGACAATCGTGAGTACTCGAACAATTCTTCTATTAACACGTTTAAACGATGTGATTTTTGATTAATTATTTGAAGATATTCATTAAATTGTTCTTTATTTTTGTACTTATTTTTCATGATCAAATCTACGTATCCAATTACAGATGTAAGGGGTGTTCGTAAATCATGCGATACATTTGTAATTAGTTCGTTTCGATCAGATTCTAATCGTCGTTCATTCTGGAATTTATACTCCAAGTCTTTAGACATGTTATTAATGTTCTTTGCAAGTGTGGTTAATTCGTCATTCCCCTTTAGATCAATTAATAGCCCTAATTCACCTTCCGCTATTTTCTGAACATTATCAGAAATATGTTTTAGAAATCTAATTTTTTTTCTTGTGAAAAAGGTAAAAGATAAAATAAATACAAATAGTACAAATAAGAAAATACAGGTTGTTAGAATAACTGCAAACGTAACATTTAATTCTGTCACATTCATTTTTTCGTACAAATGTCCTGTGAATTGAAAAATGGTTAAGAGAGTAACAAGTGATATCACTGTGCTTAAAGCAATCACACACAATAATTGAATGACAATTTTATTTTTGAGTGTTAAGACATTCATATTTTATATCCGACTCCCCAAACCGTCTTAATGTAAATTGGTTTTTTAGGATCTTGCTCAATTTTGTTACGAATATTAGTAATGTGAACCATTACGGTATTATCTGATCTTGAGAAGTCTTCTTTCCAAACCAATTCATAGATCTTTTGGATACTGAGTACGATTCCTTTGTTACGAGCCAATAATTTTAGTATCTCAAACTGTTTGGGTGTTAAACGAACTTCTTCTTTTTGCACATATACTTGGTGCGTATCTATATGAATGTCTAAATCACCAATCTCGATGATACTTTCATTTAGATTATTAGTTACATTACTGTACTTATTCATTCTTCTTAACTGAGACTTGACTCTGGCCATTAATTCTAGGGGATTAAATGGTTTGGTTAGATAATCATCTGCCCCTGAAGTAAGACCTTGGATTTTATCCATATCTTCTGATTTTGCCGAGAGCATAATAATCGGCATGTTCCGTTCTTTTCTAATTTTTATGCAAGCTTCAATACCATCCATTTCAGGCATCATAATATCTAATATGATTAAATCAATCTCGTGATTTTCTAATAGCTGCAAGGCTACAACTGCGTTTTCGGCTTTTACTGTGTCCATGCCTTCATTTACGAGATATACCTCAATTAGATTTCTAATATCTACATCGTCATCAATAATAAGGATTTTTGGTGGCATAAAAATCTCCTATAAATTATTTTATTTCTTGCAGCTTAGTATATAAGCTGGAGGAACATTTCTGTATTCTTTTTCAATTTGAATATGAGGAAAAAAACGTTCCATATAAGCTATTTTTAATTTAGTGTATTGAAAAGTAATGAAGAGTCCATTTTGATTTAAGATGTTTAGAGTATTAGTTAGAATTTTATCAGACATTTCAGTAGGTAGACTAGCGAATGGGAGACCAGATACGATAAAATCCACAGAGGTAATATTAAGGTCATTAAGGTGCTTTTCAATATTTTCCGCAGAATCATTAATAATAAAAAGATTTGGTTCATTTTCAAAGTTCTCTTTGAGGATATTGAAAAACTCTTTATTGTATTCAACTAGAACAATTGTTGTTTCTTTTTTGCGTCTTTTCAGTATTTCTTTAGTAAAAGCACCCGTACCAGATCCATATTCAATAATACAGTTTGCAGTTTTAAAGTTCACTTGATCTAACATTTTATAGCTAAGGTACTTGGAACTGGGTAGGACTGCGCCTACTGTTCTTGGGTTAGTTATATATTGTGTTAAAAATTTTATATTTCTCAAGACGCCTTGCACCTCATTCATTTAGTATGAGCACAAGTGTATAAAACAAATCTTAATTATTAAGTGCAAAAAACCTTAATAATTCTTAAGATCTAGAATTCATTCGTAAACATGGTGAAGAGTGGATTTAGTAGGAATTTATTAAGACATATCTATTAAAATCTTTATATAAGTAAATCGTTATATAATAATTGACTTATATAAAACGCTTATAATATACTTCGTTTTGAAAGGAGTCGGGACAATGGTACATATACAGAAGCTAGAAACAGCGGATACGGTTACTTGTTTGAAAATTATAAGCGATCCAACTAGATTGTTAATATTAAAACTTGTTGAGAAGAAAGAGTATTGTGTGTGTCAGTTTGTTGAGATGTTTGAAACTAGCCAACCAGCAATCAGTCAACATATTAAAAAACTGAAGAAGCTGCACTTATTAAATGAAAACAGAAGAGGACAGTGGAGACATTACTCTCTTAATGTAAGTTCTCCATATTTTCAAGTAGTGAAATCTATTTTAGATCAAGTAGATCATGATGATCCTTCTCTAATAGAAGCATTAAAAAAAGAAAGACCGGTTCAATGCTAGTCAGAGGAGGAAATTAACCTTGAGTTCAGTCATCTTAGCATCTACTATTTTTATTTTGACAATTGTTTTAGTCATTTGGCAGCCAAAAAATCTTAATATTGGGTGGTCGGCTTGTGGTGGGGCAATTTTGGCTCTGTTGTTTGGAGTTGTAAGCTTTACTGATGTAATGGACGTAACAGGTATTGTTTGGAATGCCACTTTAACATTTATTGCTATCATTATTATCTCGCTTATTTTAGATGAAATTGGTTTCTTTGAATGGTCAGCTTTACACATGGCAAGAATGGCCAAAGGTAATGCTGTTCTTATGTTTGTATATGTATGTATATTAGGCTCTGTTGTCGCTGCGTTTTTCGCTAATGATGGAGCAGCTTTAATTCTAACTCCTATTGTTTTATCAATGGTACGTTCACTTAAATTTAATGAAAAGATGGTTTTTCCATTCATTATAGCGAGTGGGTTTATAGCCGATACAACTTCCCTACCTTTAGTGGTTAGTAATTTGGTGAATATTGTCTCTGCTGATTATTTTGGAATTGGGTTCGTTGAATATGCGACACGTATGATCGTACCAAACTTTTTTGCCTTAGTAGCAAGTATTCTAGTCCTTTATCTTTATTTTAGAAAACAGATCCCAAAACGATATGATTATTCAGAACTGCAAGATCCTGTGGACGTTATTAAAGATCATAAGATGTTTCGTCTGTCTTGGTTTGTGCTAGGTGTATTGTTTATTGGTTATTTAGTAAGTGAGTTCTTACATATACCAGTTTCAATTGTTGCCGGTAGTATCGCACTTATTTTCTTGGTATTTGCTAGTAAAAGTACAGCAGTTGAAACACGAAAGGTGCTAAGCGGTGCTCCGTGGAATATTGTCTTCTTTTCCATTGGTATGTATGTAGTTGTGTATGGACTTCGTAATGTTGGTCTGACAGATGTTTTATCTGAAGTGATTCAGGTTGTAGCCGATCAAGGTCTTTTTGCAGCGACAATGGGCATGGGTTTTATAGCGGCAATACTATCTTCAATTATGAACAACATGCCTACTGTTTTAATTGATGCGATTGCGATAGCAGGAACTGATACAACAGGATTAACAAGAGAGGCATTAATCTACGCAAATGTAATTGGGGCGGATCTTGGGCCGAAGATTACACCAATTGGTTCATTGGCAACTTTGTTATGGCTTCATGTTTTAACTCAAAAAGGAGTTAAAATCTCTTGGGGCACTTATTTTAAAACTGGGATTATCATCACTCTACCAGTATTATTTATCACTCTAATGGGGCTATATCTATGGTTACTTATTATTCATTAAATGTTGGGGGAGAAATAGGATGACTAAAAAGATCATTTATTTTCTTTGTACAGGAAATTCATGTAGAAGCCAAATGGCGGAAGGTTGGGCAAAAGAATATGTAGTAACAAGTGAGTGGGATGTATACAGTGCTGGGATCGAAGCACATGGGTTGAATCCGAGTGCTGTGAAGGCAATGAAAGAGGTCGGGGTTGATATTTCTAATCAAACATCAGATATTATTGATACTGATTTGTTAAACAACGCAGACTTTGTGGTTACATTATGTGGCGATGCAGCAGATAAATGTCCAGTGACTCCTCCACACGTAAAACGAGATCATTGGGGATTTGATGATCCCGCAAAAGCAGAAGGTACAGATGAAGAGAAATGGGCATTCTTTCAGCGTGTTAGAGATGAAATAGCTGAGCGAATTAAACGGTTCTCGGAAACGGGTGAGTAAACACTTTTCAAGCTATATTACTTTTCTGTGATCACAAAATCCGTTCTCATTAGGGCTTAAATTAGTTGCCACTATTCTTTTAAATACAAGTAAATAAAAACTAATGGTACCAAGGCTTTTGAGCTTTGGTTTTTTTTGTGTTTCTACTCTTTTAAAAAGGAATCTTCAATATATTTTTTTGCCCAATTGCACCAATCTAAGTACATCTTTGAATAACGAATACCATATTCGATCGTTAACATCGTACCCATGTCATTTTCTCCTTGATTACTATAATGGTCTCTCCATCTTGTTGACATTTCTAATACTTTTTTTCTCTTTCTATGACATCTTCAATTAATTTAATCATATCTTCAACCGTTAAAACATTAAATGCAGTGGTCTTAATAAGGAATTCATCTTTAATTTTAGCCGGTTTTAATGGCTGATCTATAACCCATTGCACTAAATCTTTTCTACCTTGATCTGTAAGAGAATAGATTTTTTTATTGGGAGAGGTTTGTTGAATAACTAATTCATGATGTATTAATCCCTTGTTCTCCATTTTATGCAACTCAGTATAAATTTGACTATGAGTGGAGTTCCAAAAATACACCATCTGTTCTTTGAATATCCTAACAACATCATAACCAGTTGCGGGCTTTTTAGAGATGATACCTAATAAGGCATAGCGTAAGCTCATAAAACCATCAATCCCTTAACATTTGTCTATATATCGAAATTATATCACATAAACTTGACTCCATTGATTGAATCTGATTAATATGTATATAGTTTAATATGTCTAAAATGACATATGGGGAGGGGTTTGTTTATGTATGATTTTTTATATCAGGTTCATGTAGGCACGTGGATCATTTTACTTGTGTTTGTTGTGTTAAATATGTTCTACAGATCTACTATTTTGAAAATGCTATTCCGTCTCTGTTCCATTTTTATGTTGGGGTCTGGTGTAGGCTTAGCACTACATATGTCTTTTCCTATTATATTTATCGTTAAATTAATTTTGGCTTTACTTCTAATAGGGTTAACAGAAATGGTTTTGAAAAAAGAGAATCCGAGAGAGGAATCTTTTCTATTAATCTTGATTAGTGGACTATTTTTTCTGCTTGTCCTAATTGGATTTGGGATCATAAGGTTTTAATGATGAAAAAACTATTTAATAAAAAAATACTAATTATTGCATGCATCTTGATAATGGTAAGCTTCTTATCTTTTTATAAATGGACACAGGTAACATACGAAGCTATTAATAGTTCACAGATTGAACTGGAAGAAACCAAGCAATTAGAAGAAGGTTGGCTAATATACTCTGCTGAACAGGCAGATAAAGGGTTGATTCTTTATCCTGGTGCAAAAGTAGAAGCTAATGCTTATGCGTACTTAGCGCAAGAACTATCGAAACAGAATATTACGGTCGCTATACCGTCTGTCACGTTAAACCTACCAATTATTGATCTATCAAAAGCACTCGAAATGATTGATGGCAACGATGCAATGGAGTGGTATGTTGGTGGACATTCAATGGGAGGTGCTGCAGCAGCGATGTTTGCAGATCAACAGTTAGATAAAGTTAATGGTTTGGTGCTACTTGGATCATATGCAGCAGATAATGACTATTTAAAAGAATCTAGTTTACCTGCCTTATCTATTAGTGGCTCAGAGGATGGATTGAGCACGCCCGATAAAATTAAAGAGAACAGTAGAAACATACCTCAAACAACCGAGTTTGTTGAAATTAAGGGTGGGAATCATGCTTTTTTCGGTGATTATGGTAGTCAAAAGGGTGATAATGAAGCTCAAATAACAGTTAGCGAGCAACAAGAAATTATCATAGATACAATTGTTCAATGGTTAGAGAGTGTCGAATTTTCAGGAGGGGAAAATGGGTAAATTGAGAGTCTATTCATTTTTTACAATGATTGTTGTGCTGTTTGTTCTCTTACAAGGCTCCATTGTGACCAAAACAGGGTCGGGTCAAGGGTGTGGAACGACGTGGCCTCTCTGTTTTGGAGAGCTGATCCCATATAACCCCACGTTAGAGACCATTATTGAATACACTCATCGCTTAATCTCTAGCTTTGCGGGGATGTTGGTTCTCGTTCTATCTTTTTGGTCTTGGCATAAGTTATCTTATATTAAAGAAATAAAGTTCTTTGCAGCCCTAGCTTCTTTAGCGATTATTGTTCAAGGATTAATGGGAGCAGGACAAGTTGTATTTGGACAACCTCCAGTAATAATGGCTTTACATTTTGGATTTTCCGCTGTTTCTCTTGCGGCAGTCTTTACAATTTTCCTCTTTACGTTTGAAAATAAACTTGAACCTTTTAAAATAAATGTGAGCATATATTTCAGGCGTTATGTTATTGCAATAGCTTTATATTCTTATGCTGTTATTTATACAGGAGCGTTTGTAAAACATATGGGGGCTGCTACAGCTTGCGCAGGGTTCCCACTATGTGACGGTAAATTTGTTTTATTTAACGATGGAATGGTTGTTTTTGCTCAAATGTTTCATCGGATTTCAGGAATGTTTTTATCCGTTTTAGTGGTGTTGTTATTTATATGGATAGTAGTGAGATATAGGGGACAGCGCTTATTAATGTGGATAGGTTCAGCAGGAGTTTTATTAGTGATCATACAACTCCTAAGCGGAGTAGGGATGGTTTTAACTAAGAATCAGAATCTAACTATAGGTATTATTCATGCTTTAACTATATCAATCCTTTTCTCTATCTATACATACACGATTGTACTATCAAGAAGAAAATAAAATGCGTAAGCTAAGTGAATTTGTTTACCTTACTAAATTCCTAAAATGAAGAATTAAGAAACCGTACTTTAAAGTATTAATTATGTAGAGCTTTCTTCAAACTCTTAAGAATAAGCAAAATGCCTATCAACCATGAGCAAGAGAACCTTCTAAATTTCTTAGATGGTTCTCTGGCTTTAATTTTCCTTATTTATCTTCAACTAGTCGTCCTAATGTAAAACATTAATTAACACCAACCCACGTCTTATAAGAATATCTATGATCATGTTATGGATTTATTGGTATAGTGATTTAACTAATCATAAAATTAACTTCATCCCATCATGACTTGCTACAAATCCTAGATTCTCATAGAAGTGATGAGCATCTTCTCTTTCTTTATCTGTAGTTAATTGAACCAATCCACAACCTTCAGTTTTTGCTAGGGTAATCGCTTCTTTAAATAGTTTGCGCCCTATTCCTTTTCCACGGTGCTTATTATCAACACGAACTCCTTCAATCTGAGCACGTTTCATCCCCATTCTTGCTAAACCAGGAATAAACGTTAATTGTAGAAAACCTATGACTTGCTCGTTTTCTGTAGCTACAAGAATTTGGTTGCCTCTTTGATGTTCAATTTCTTTAAATGCGTCATAGTAAAAGTCAGGTAGAGGATCTTGATACTTCTCGCGTTTTGAACCCAATGTATCGTCTGCTAACATACGTACAATATCTGGCAGATCATTTTTAAGTGCTTTTCTACATTTCATCATTATCATCCTTCTCTTTTTATCTCTAATATATCAAACATTCTCAAAGAAAATGTCTTAAAATAAAGTTAAATGGTTCGTTTATAGTTATATATGTTTTATTGTAGTTATAATATTATTATTGGTGTTATTTGTAATGATTAAGATTTTTCGCAGTGGGGTATCAACTTGGCTAAGCAGTTGTAATATGAATTCCCAACTGGTTATTATTATTCGCTGAATGAAGATCGAGATACGGTCAGGCTGCTTGAAGTAGATTCTAAAGATCAAGTTTAGAATATATCGATTGAAGAGTTTCAAACGTTATTGGTAGAACGGTACGAAAATGGTTATGGTGGCAGTGTAGAACCACAGCGCCAAATAAGCTGGCTGTAATCTACAGTTGGTGCAGAGACGGTTTTGATTTCCAAGGTTTCTTTAATTGTTTGGAGAAAGAAGAAGTTTAAACACAATTGAAGACTTATAACGCAAAGGGGTTGCTTCACTATGTTAGAGGGTCAGTTAATTGAATTACGTTCAGTAATTGAACAGGACTTAGAGGATGTTTTTAAGTGGAACAACGATGAAGAGCTAGTCACTCTTGCATCAGGAAGCGATAAACCTTTTCAAATAAATAACTCGATGGTTGGTTTAAAGCATTATTTAGAGAAGAATACGTTAGAAAACGATTTAGTAGAAGATGGGCAGTTTTTTTCTATTTATACGAAAGATACTGGTTGCCACATTGGTAAATGCGACTACCGTGATATTAACTGGATAGTAAGATCGGCGACTATTGGGATTATGATTGGTGAAAGAGATCATTGGGGAACTGGTCATGGTAAGGATGCTATAAAGGTACTTTTAAATTATCTATTTAATACACTTAACTTAAACCGAGTTCAGATTGATACATGGAGTGGGAATCAAAGAGCGATTCGATTTTTTGAGAATGCTGGGTTTGTAAAAGAGGGAGAGTTCAGAGAAGGAGAATATATTGACGGTCGTTTCTACAATACTATTATTATGTCTATTCTTAAGAACGATTACATAGTAGATCAAAAAAAGAATTAAGAACAAAAAAGCTACGTGAGTTCTCTCACGTAGCTTTTTTGTTCTTAATTAATCTAACCAGCTATCGACTACATCACGATTTTCTTCGATCCATTGTGAAGCCGCTTCTTCATCATCTCCAAGTTCCTGCCTGAGGGAGAGAAGTGCTGATAATTGATCGTCATCAAAGAAACTATTTTTAAGCCATGTATCAACTTCAGGGAAGTCCTCTGCAAATCCATTACGTCCCATGTAATAAATATCATCGGGATCACCAAAGGCTTGATCAGGATCTTCTAGATATTTCAGATCATAATCTTCAAATGCATAATGTGGGCTCCATAACGTAACAACAATTGGATCTTGATTTTGATAAGCCGTGTCGAGCTGCTGCATCATTGCTTGTTCAGATGAATTGGTAAGCTCGAATGACTCTAAATTATAATTTGGAATAACTTCTTCATTCATAATTTGCATAAGAGATGAGCCTGGATCAATTCCAAGCTATCTTGGCATCGAACTCATCAATATGATCAACCAGATCAGATATTGAGTTAATATCCTCCATATAGGAAGGGACTACAAGACCGTTGTGAGCTCCTTCATACATGATTCCTTCCTCAGATATTTCCATCTCATCTGTATCTTTTGAAACATAGGATTGATCAGTAAATGGAAGCCAGGCTGGAAACGCAACATCTAAATCTCCATTAGAGGTTCCTTCAAATAGAAAGGCTTTTTCAAAAGTCGTAATGTCGACATCATAGCCTTGCTCTTCTAAAAGTTGTTTCCAAACATAAGCAAAGGCAGTGCCATCTGAATATGTAGTGTGACCAATTGTGATGGACCCACCTTCACCTGTGTTATCCCCGCCACATGCAGCAAGTGAGAAGGCAGAGGTAAGAATTACTCCGAATAAAACGTTTTTTCTACGAGACATTAATCGAACAACTCCTGAAATTTTTAATTGTATGTCCCCATTATTAATACCCACATTTCATGAAAAGAAACCCTTTAAGGAAAAGGGATACATTCACATGAGAGATGAGCATCGATAATGGAGGATACAATTGTTCCATTTTTGGGGATTATATATAGAGGAAGAGGGTATTGTTCGTTTAAGTGTATCTTTCATATAAGGAGCTGATTTGTATGAATAGATTAGAAAAGGCGCTTATCCTTATCAAAATTGGATCCATTGCAGTGGTACTTCCTCTTATTACAACTCAATCAGCTGGATACCTTTCAGGACATATAGCTTTTTACCTTATTTATATTCTTCTTGGACTCGTTTTAATATCAACAGGTGTAATAGAAGTAGCCATGAAAAAAACAAAGCAAGGCACCATAGGTATGGTTGGAGGCTGCTTTGTTTTGATCTTTTTACTAATGTTTAGCTTGAACTAGGAAGGTATAGAGGGCATTTGGTTTGTGTACTGCCTTCTTAATGGTTTGGTGAAGATAAAGCACAATCTAGAATCTCTTGATAGATATGGTGCCATCCATTATATAATCGACTAATTTCCGTAGGATCGACTAGGATACGCTCACATGATTCAAAACCAGCTTCAAATGTATGCATCTTATTGATCTGTAATGTATGAAAAAGTTGGAAGCCCACTTTAGGATACTTACTTTGATCATTCCATTTAGCATTATTACTATGATCAACAATGATAAAACCTAATTGTTCACAAGTCCCCTCAACATACGCCTCTTCCATGACTTCTCGATGTAAACTCTCATCAGGGGTTTCTCCTTTGTCGATATGACCTCCTGGAAGTCCCATCCTCTGTGATCTAAATTCACCAGTAGTATTCTGCCTTGCTTGAAACAGAATGCGTGAACACTTGTTATTAATTCAATCTGAGGTTTTCTAGAAGACTTAATCCACGTTAACCTAACTTCTTCTTCACCCCAGCGCACAGTGGTCGATGCCAATAGACTCTCCCCCTAGTCATCTTTCATATTCTGTTGGTACAGTCTTCTATAGAGGACCAGTCTATTCCTTTTTAACTCTAAAAGTTTACTGAACAACTAGTGAGCGAGTTTACTCTTAACTGGGACTACTAATCCAACAAGACCTAATAGAGAGAATACGAGAAACGTGACTGAATAAGTCAAAGCATCTATTGTAAGTCCAGATAGAAATGAACCAAAAGACTGTCCAATACCCAAAAATAAAAAGGATAGACTGACCCCTACTGATGGGAAATTTTTATAGATACGAGTTGCCCAAACAATTAAAATACCTGTCATAAAAATATACGATATGCCAAAAAAGATCGCAGACGTGTAAATCGTTATTTGAGAAGATAGTGTAATAATGGAAATAGAAATCATCATAAGCAAAAGAGTGAGTCGATAAGATAAAGAAAGTCCAATTCTATTAATCAAACCGCCACCTACTCCTCCAATTACACCTGAGATCCCCATCAAAATCCAAAAAACCACACTTTCAAATTGACTCATATTATGAACAACACTTAATAAACTTCTTGAGAATGTCCAAAAAACAGATGAACTCACTCCAACAATCGCGGAAGCAATGAATAAGAATTTTGCTTGTTTCATTGAGTTTAGCCATTCCCTTTTAGTGAGACTGTTTTTTTGAACGAGAATCAAGATTTCGAGTTGGGATTGAATACGTATTCCAAATGAATACGGCTAATGCAAGAGCCGTGAACAATAAGAATGAAAGCCTCCAATGTTCTGTGAAGAAGAGTGCGATGGGTCCAGACACGATGATTCCAAAACTTGTTCCGCTATTCATCCACGTATTCCCTTTGTCTCTATCCTTTTTAACTATCAATTCGCTTGCTACTTGTGCAAATGCAGGGGAGCTCCACCCACTTCCTAGTCCGGCAATAAAGGTTGCTAACACCAATACATACAAATTGGGGGCAAGTGAAATACCTAATAAACCTATTACAGCACTTATACCGGCAAATTGTATGACTCTCAAATGACCATATTTCCATATGAGATAGGCTGAGGATATTAAAGCCAGTGTGTATGCCACATACGCAGTTGAACTGACTAATCAAGCATCACTCTCACTAAGGTTCAATGATTCTGATATATTAGGTAAAAACAAGCCAAAGCTAAAACGAGCAAATGCATAAGTCACTCCAATCATCGCAATACCAGGAAATACATACTTCCACATTCAAATTCACTCCTATTTATTATATAGAACGATCACTATATTTCGTGTTAAAAAAGGAAGTAAGCTACTTAGCTTACTTGACAATAACTTGATCAATTAAATGAGTTAATTCGGATGTAACATCTTTTGGATCGAGTACTTCTGCTAAGGAAGTAGAACCTTCAAGAACTAACGTTAACTGGTTTGATTGCCTTTGATTAAATCCTAGCGTAATAAATAATTCAATTAAATTCTTTTTATGTTCGACAACCTGGTCGACTATAGCTTGATTAACATTAGCGTACTCTTCCTTAGCTCTAAGCAACATACAGCCATTCCGCTGCGAACTGAGCCATTCTGCATGTATTTTTGCAATGGACTTAGCTTTTTGATGTGTACTTCCTTGTCCGCAATTACTTAATAGAGATAAATATCTTTCTTCCCGAATGCTCAGAACTTCTTGGATGAGTTCTTCTTTAGAGCTAAAGTGATTATATAAAGTCATTAAAGCTACTCCGGAGTCACTAACAATTCGTTTAAGTCCTACATGGTGAAATCCATTTTCATAAAACAGCTTTTCAGCAATGGTTAAAATTTGTTTTTTCTTCTCACTCACAAATCCCACTCCTTTTTGATAGAACGGTCACTCTAATGATGTCATACTATTTGTTGAAATGCAATGTATAGAATGTAATTCAGTAGTGAGACGACAAAAGAAAATATATTTATTCTACTTGCCTTAGAGTTCACTCCAAGGTCTATACTAAAAACAATTAACTGAAAGAGGACGATAGATGATATCGGAACTCCTAAAGTTATCGTTATAAATAAAATGATGATCTGCCAGCCAATGACCTTATTAAATAAGTAAGGAAGGTGATTTTGATTAACATTAAAGTAATCAGTGAAAAAACTGGAGTCTCTGCTGATACGATTCGCTATTACGAGCGAATTGGATTGATACCAGCAGTCAAAAGAAATGAAAATGGAGTTCGTATTTTTGATGAGGAGGACATTCGTTGGATTCAATTTTCGCGTCAAATGCGTACTGCAGGATTATCAATTGAATCGTTAATTGAATACATTTCGTTATTTAAAGAAAATGATGATAGCACGATTCCAGCTCGAATTGATATTCTAACTGACCAATATGAAGATCTAAGCAATCATATTAAGAACATGCAAATTGCACTTGATCGTCTGAAATTTAAGATCAATAATTATGAAAATCATATGGTTCCAACTGAAAAGAAGCTTCGTTATTTTGATCAAGCATAAGCAAAGGGTACCAAACCTTAACAGAGTTCTATTAAATGATATTTAAAAGGAGACTTTTATTATGGAGTATGTAAAATTTGGTCCTACAGGTATGGATGTTTCTCGAATTTGTTTAGGGGCAATGGGTTTCGGGGACGCTGAAAAATGGACTCATAAGTGGGTGCTTGATGAAGAGAACAGTCGACCGGTTATCAAAAAAGCTCTAGATTTAGGGATTAATTTCTTCGATACTGCGAATATCTATTCAATGGGTGAAAGTGAAAAAATACTCGGTCGTGCTTTAAAGGATTACGCCAAACGTGATGAAATTGTCCTTGCTACAAAAGTCCATCAAACGATGCGTCCTGGTCGCCCCAATAGTGGAGGATTATCTCGAAAAGAAATTATGAATGAAATTGATCGAAGCCTGGAACGTTTGGGTACAGATTATGTTGATTTGTATATCATTCACCGTTGGGATTATAATACCCCGATTGAAGAAACAATGGAAGCTCTTCATGACGTCGTAAAGTCTGGTAAAGCTCGTTATATTGGTGCAAGTGCGATGTATGCTTGGCAATTCCAAAAAGCTCAAAACGTCGCCAACAATAATGGTTGGACAACGTTTGTTTCCATGCAAAATCACTACAATATGATTTACCGAGAAGAAGAACGGGAAATGATTCCATTCTGTCAGGACGAAAACATTGCTCTTACACCATACAGTCCACTAGCCTCTGGGATTTTGACCCGTGATTGGTCTGAAACGACTTTCCGTTCAGAGACGGACCAAGTTCAACACTCGAAATATAGCGCGATGATGGACGTAGACCGGGGAATTGTAGAACGAGTAGCTGAATTAGCAGTGAATCATGGTGTCACTCGAGATAAGATTGCGTTAGCGTGGATTTTAAATAAGGACCAAGTGGTGTCTCCAATTATTGGCGCTCAAAAGGAAAGCCACCTTGAAAGTGCAGTAGATGCTCTTGAGGTTCATTTAACACAAGATGAAATGAATTATTTAGAAGAACTATATATTCCTCATCCAGTTGTCGGGGCTCTTCCAAATCCTAAGTAAAACAAAAGAGGGGAACTTAAAAATGAAGAACGAAGAATTGAAAAATAGTACAATCTTTCCTTTAGGTCAAAAGTTGAACGATCATTTTATTGGTGATGCATATCTTTCGATGGTTTATACAGATTCTGAACCACTTAATGCCCCAATTGGGAATGTTACATTTGCTCCAGGAGCAAGAAATAGTTGGCATAAACACGATGTAGGACAGGTTCTGTTGGTTACAGGTGGTGAAGGCTGGTATCAAGAAGAGGGGAAAGTTGCTACACAATTAAAATCAGGAGATGTAATTAATATTCCAAGCCGGAGTAAAACACTGGCATGGTGCTACTAAAGACTCATGGTTTGTTCACCTTGCTATGACTGTTGGAGAAACTGAATGGTTAGAACCGGTTTCTGATAAACAGTATAAAGAACTCTAAATAATGTTTGACAGTATACATTTGAAATGAAAAAAGCGTACTAGTTTGAGCTAGTACGCTTTTGATCTTTCTTTAGCATATTACATATCTTAAAAATAGAAAGGGATCCTAGTAGAATACCAACTAAAACAACATTTTGAGCTTTTTCAATAGGAATGATGCTGAGTTGGGTCATAGAAATAATGATGATTGAGAAGGCTAGAAGAACGAGATGAAGAATGAGCCTTGTTTCATTTTTCATAGAAGATCAACTCCTATCTTTTTTTATTCTTTGTATGATTATATCACAATAACTACGAATTAAATTTGAACTAAATATGTTATTTGGTAAGCAACATTTTTTATTTGCTTTATTGTAAAGATCACTTTATCTTCTCCACAAAAAAGCCTGTCATCAACTGGACAACATGGTCCCTTGATGACAGGCTCCTCCTGATAACTGCCATTTATTAAGATTCAGGCGAAAGGGCTAACCAAAAGAAACATGCATGAGTTTGCTTATCTCAATCGAATGCAGGTGAGCGTGGGCTGAAATCAAAAGGGAACGGACGTATTCATTAGGTTCTCCACAGTCTCTTTATCCGAAAAGGTATGTGCTTTATAAGATTGTGCATATCGTTCGTGTCCTTTTCCGGTGATAAAAACCCAATCTCCTTTTTGAGTTGCATTCCATGCGTAACAAATAGCTTCAACCCGATCTGGAATGACTAGCCCTTGACCACATAAATCAAATGAATACAGTGTTTGGTTCATCTCCTCAAAGGAAACATTATTCAGGTCATCTAAAGTAAGAATGATAAGGTCACTAAACGACTTCGATACATCAACCATAACTTGTCTTTTTCCTACATCGCGTCCGCCTCTAAATCCAAAGATATGGATGATTCGCAATGCTCCCATTGCTTTTGCTGTTTGCAAGCAATGACGGAATGCGTCTTCAGTATGTGCATAATCTATAATGAATTTTGCACCAAGTGTTGGGTGCTCAAATACTTCGAATCGACCTGGTACGCCACTAAATGTTTCTAATGCGTGCAAAGCATCACCAGGCGTAATGTGTATAGCTTTTGCAGTTAGAAAGGCCATGACTGCATTAAAAATGTTATGCTCACCAAGAAAGTTCAATGTTAATTGGTGTTTCTGATTTTGATCTTGTAGGGAGACGCTCATTTTTTCGTTGTACTGTATGTCTTCTTTAGTAAAAGACGTTGTTGATTCCCCCATCGTAAAAACGGTGTGTTTCTTTTTTAATTTAGTTTCTAACGCAGCTCCCCAACTGTCATATGTATTGATGATAGCAATACCATTAGAGGAAAGCTGATCAAACAATGTTTCTTTTGCGGAGAAGTAGGAATCCATCGTTTTGTGGTAGTCTAAATGATCTTGACTTAAATTAGTGAACAAACAAATATCAAAAATGATGCCTCCTACCCGATGTTGAGTAAGGGCATGTGAGGTAACTTCTATAATTACAAATTCATCCTCACTTTTAGCTAGTTGTTTCTGCAGTTCTAGTGCATCGATTGTTGTGTTTTTGGTTGTGCCAGAGATGATTGTTCCATTAATGACATTATGAACAGATCCAAAAAGGGCACAGCTTCGACCGCACTCTTCTAAAATATGTTTGATCATAAATGAGGTCGTTGTTTTCCCGTTTGTACCGGTAATTCCGATGATTGTTTTTTGACTGCTTTTAGAGTTGTAAAAGGTCTTAGCTAAATGTGCAAGAGCAATGCGACTATTAGCTACTCTAAAATAAGGTACAGATAGTGTGTGGAGGTCCTGTTCACCAATAATGGCTTTTGCTCCAGCTCTAATGGCTGAATCAATATATTTGTGACCATCTGAAGCATACCCGCTTATCGCCACAAATAGATCCCCAGGTTCCACTTTCTGAGAGTTATTTGAGATGCCAGTAATGGTTATATCAATATCGTGGGAAGAGGAATCGACGTCTATATCGTGTAGTAAAGAGTGTAATTTCATGATATGTGCTCCTTATATCATTAAGTTAGTTATATCTAAAAGCTTGAAGTAATGTGGATGTATGCTAACGCAAAAAGAAGTATCCATTATTGAATACTTCTTTTTGTTATGTAGAGGTACAATGTGTATGACGATAGAAGTTATTGTACCCATCAATATCATTATTACGCTTCCAAAATCAAACTGAATGTTAAAATTACACCAGGGGAACAATTTGATCTTCCATGAAAAATAAACTCATCTGTATTAAAATGAGAATCACAAGAGTTAATTATAGGAAAAGAAAGGAAGGCAACAAGCATGGATTTTAGCAACGTTATGGCATTTATTCCAACCATCATTATTATTATTAACATTTTGCTATCTGCCGGATTTCTCTTTTTTGAGAGAAGAGATATAGGATACACATGGGCATGGTTAATGGTTTTGTACTTCATCCCAATCTTGGGTTTTATTATATATCTGTTTTTAGGAAGGAACCTCAAACAGAAAAACTTCTATAATCTGTCTGCTGAAGAAAGGGAGTACCTCCAATCGGAAGTAGATAAACAATTTCCTGTCTTAGAGAACAATGAGATAAAAACGTCTCCGCTGCTAACCAAATATGCAGATTTAATTGAGATGAATCTCAGGTCATCCCATTCTCTATGGTCGAACGATAATGAAATTGTCATACATAACGATGGGCATGAGAAATTTGATTCATTATTTGAGGGAATCAGATCAGCGAAGAAAGAAATCAATATCCAATATTACATCATCCAAGCCTGATTCACTTGGAAGAAAACTAAGAGATGAATTAACGTTAAAGGCTAAAGAAGGAGTGAAGGTGAGACTTCTTTATGATGAAGTTGGTTCAAAAAAAATCTCAACTACATTTTTTAAGGAGTTACGTCAAGCAGGTGGAGAAGTAGAAGTATTTTTTCCTTCGTTTTTTAAACTGATTAATTTCCGCATAAATAACAGAAACCACCGCAAGCTATGCATTATTGATGGGGAAACGGCTTATATCGGTGGATTCAATGTGGGTGATGAGTATCTTGGCTTGAATAAGAAATTTGGGTACTGGCGTGATACCCATTTCAAAATAAAAGGGGCCTCAGTCAACCAAATTCAAGGCCGATTTATTTTGGACTGGCATCAGACTGAAAAAGATAAAATTGGTCAATTCGAAGAGTTTTCGTACCTGTCTACAAAACACCATGGCTCAAGCCCAGTGCAAATTGTTTCAAGCGGACCTAACTCTGAGACTGAACACTTGAAGAATATGTATATCAAACTCATTATGTCTGCTAAACAAAGTGTCTATATCCAAACGCCTTATTTTATTCCGGACGCGAGCTTTATGGACGCTTGTAAAATTGCGCTCCTTTCAGGAGTTGATGTGCGTATTATGATACCAAATAAACCGGACCACCCTTTTGTCTATTGGGCGACTTGGGCTCACGCAGGAGAATTGCTCGAATATGGCGCGAAGGTTTTATTATATGAAAAAGGTTTCTTACATGCAAAAACAATCGTGGTTGATGGAGAAGTCACCTCAGTAGGTACGATGAACATCGATCCTCGAAGCTTTAAATTAAACTTCGAAGTGAACGCTATTGTATATGATGAAAAAGTTGCGATGCCACTTCAAGAGATGTTTTATAAAGATAGCCTTGTCAGTACAGAACTGACTCTTGATAAATATAAAGAACGATCTCTTAAAATTAAGTTTAAAGAAGGAATTTCCCGACTGCTTTCACCTATATTGTAGGAATGTTTCTGGATGTGTTTTCTAGATCAATTTCTTTTGAAAGTTTATGAAGTTTTGGTGCACGTTTAAAATCTTGGTTGTTTGTAGTGAAGTACATGCTTAAGAGTTAAAGTATACACTTGCCTACTAGGTTTATTTAATGTATCACTTACTTCAATATAATAATGGTTAGAGAGGTGTTTTGATGACAAACAGTAAACTAAATCCTAAGGTTGATGCCTTTTTAAGTCGCTCTGAAAAATGGCGAGAAGAATTTGAGACATTAAGAGAAATCGCTTTGGATTGTGAACTAGTTGAAGATCTGAAATGGGGAGTACCTTGTTACACAGTTAAGTCAAAAAATGTTGTGTTAATCCATGGTTTTAAAGAGTACTGTGCTCTTCTGTTTGTAAAAGGAGCACTGTTAAAAGATGCCGAAAAATTGCTCATTCAGCAAACAGATAATGTGCAAGCAGCGCGACAAATACGATTTACTCATGTAGAAGAAATCGAGAAAAATAAAACGAAGATAAAAGCCTTTATTCAAGAGGCGATAGAAGTTGAGAAGGCAGGTTTGAAAGTAGATACCAAAAAGAACATAGAGATAACGATTCCTGAGGAGCTTCAAAAGACATTTAATGAGGTACCAGGCTTAGAAACAGCTTTTAAGTCACTTACCCCAGGACGTCAAAGAGCGTATGTTCTTCATTTCTCTCAAGCCAAACAAGCGAAGACTCGAGAAGTGAGAGTCCAAAAATATGTGCAGCATATTTTAAATGGGAAAGGATTAAATGATTGATGTTCATGTGTAATGTAAAAACTCAGTGGAGTTGAAATAATGGAAAGAACAGAGAACATTGCATTAGAGTTTTTGAAGGATAGTCATTTAGAAATACTAACTACATTTGAACTTATAGAAGATCAAAAGAAATTCACCACCATGCCTAACGAGTTACTTACTAACGCAGATGGACAATATTCAATTGTGATCACTCATAAAAACAAGCCAGTTGGTTTCTTTTTATTACATACGACCAGTAGAGTGATGAAATATACCGAAAATAAACATGCACTGTTATTAACTTCTTTATCTATTAATAATAAGGAGCAGGGAAAGGGGTATGCATCAATTGGAATGTCGATGCTAACTCCGTTTATAAAGTCTGCATTTCCAATGTACAATGAGATTGTTTTGGCTGTTAATCATAAAAATGCACCTGCAGAGAAGCTATATAAAAAAGTAGGCTTTGTAGATACAGCTAAACGGATAGAAGGGCCCTTGGGTGAACAATTGATTATGAGTTTGAAAGTGACGTAATCGTTTAAAACCACATAAAGAGGACACTGACTCGTGTCCT
This sequence comes from Alkalicoccobacillus plakortidis, assembly GCF_023703085.1. NCBI lineage: Bacteria > Bacillati > Bacillota > Bacilli > Caryophanales > Bacillaceae > Shouchella > Shouchella oshimensis. Next base: position 117,884 of record NZ_JAMQJY010000004.1, read on the forward strand.
CTTTGTGGTGGTTTAGTGTGTAGTAGATGATATTGCAGACTCCAAAACTTGCATAACCTTTTTACTATGATTAAGCCTTTCATCAGCCTTTGTGTAATCATTATTTTGAATGATCCGAGCAAATTCAACGAACTCATCATACATACGATGATGTTGACTAGGAGTGATACCTTCATTTTCTACAGCTTGCTCATGCGGTATATAGTTAAAAGATTTAATATGATTCGTAGGGTTGTCGATGTGAATGGTTCCTCTATCTCCTTGGATATGAATAGAATGAGATGCTTTACTATCCTTGGAACCAATACATACACTTTTAAATGATCCATAGTCCAAAATTAGAACACCTGATGTATCAATATCTTTCTCCATATTAGGGTAGTACTGAACATCTTTTGGTTCACCAACTAAACCGATCACAAAATGGATATTGTAGATGTTAATATCCATTAAGGCACCTCCAGACATCTCTGGATTAAATACAGGATGAATGACTCCATTTTTAAAGTCTGAGTATCTTGAAGAGTACTGAGAATAGTTGCATTCGATGATTTTTATCTCTCCTAGTTTAGGAAGATAGTCATGTAGTGCTAGATAATTCTCTTGATATTGGTTTGAAATGGCTTCAAGTAACATGACCTGTTGTGAATGAGCAATCTCGACCAACTCATTAAATTCTCTTAAAGTAGGTGTAAATGGTTTCTCACAGATCACGTGTTTTCCTTTTAGCAGTGCTTGTTTTGCATAGGAATAATGAAGATGGTTAGGTAAACCAATGTAAACTGTATCAATTTCATTACTCGCAAGCATCATGTCATACTCCGTATAGCTGTGATGAATGTTATGTTCACTTTGAAGAGCTTGGGCTTTATCCGCGGAGCGTGCATAGATTCCTTCCAGCGTGATAGAGGGAATGGTCTGAATAAAGCTTAATAAATCTTTTACGATCATTCCCGAGCCAATAATACCTAACTTCATTCATGGCACCCCTTTATTCCCGTTTCAAGGATTTCCATCGCAAGAAGTGTTTCTTCATCTTTTATTGCTTTCTCTTTTCCGTTAACAATCACCTCGTAAAAATCATCATAGATGTTTGCATAATCCCCTTTTTCAGAGACCACTTTTTCTTCATGATAACGACCATCTGAATCCAAGTAAGTTAGCGTACCATAGTGTTGAGGTAGATCAACTCCAAAATCCGGATGATTTTTAGGTAGATAAAATAATTTTAAATGTTCTTCCTGTCTATCCTCAGTTTCTTTAATAAACATACCTTTTGTGCCATGGACAACAAATCGTGGTCGCGATTTTATCCTGAAAAAGCTGGATTTTACAGACACTTTCAACGAAGGATAATAAAAATCTAAATCAAAATAATCATTCATTCTGCCAGCACCAAGTAGTTGACGGACATCATAGTGAACGTTTTGAGGTTTGCCGAAGTATGAAATGACTTGATCAATGGTGTGAACACCATGTCCATATAAAAAGCTGTTAAATGTTGAGAAGGAATGTGTGTTCAGAGGTATTTCTGGTCTGAAGTAATCATAATGCATCTCAACCTCTAGCAAATCTCCGAGTTTTCCGGATTCTATTACTTTTTTAGTCGTAAGAAAATCCGAATCATATCGTCTGTTTTGATAACATTGGATATGAAGATTTCTCTCTTTAGCATATTGAAAAAGAGTAGCAGCTTCTTCTTTCGTTTGCATAAACGGTTTTTCAACTAGAACATGTTTGCCGTGATCTAGAGCTAGTTTCGCAAATGTAAAATGAGATTCAATATGCGTACATACTACAACTACCTGGATCTCTTTATCGTTTAATAATACAGATAGATCATCTGTGTAATGGGTCTCTGGAATGAGGTCCCATTCATTTTTAGTTAGGTCACGTGCGTAGATGGTTTTAACATGTATGTTCTCTCTGTTAAGTGAAAAGGGGGTGTGATAACGGTTTGTACTTTTACCGTTTCCGATATATCCAATAGTTAGCATGTATATGACTCCTTCTTGTTTTTCCTTTATTATAGATAGAAAAAAGCTCTTACAACCGTTTTGGTGTGAAATTGGTATAAATAATCAAGCTTTTGCTATTATAGAATTAGTGCATTAAAAAATTTGTTCATTTCTGACACGTAATGAATAGGAGTGACCTCATGAGAATTTTGGATCAACTTTTAGAAACTGAACGGTTTATACCTAATGAAAAGTCTATTGCGACTTTCATTCTTACACAAAAGGAAAACATGCTGTACATGACAATTCAAGAGCTCGCAAAGCATACGTATACTTCACATTCAGCTATAATCCGAATGATTCAGAAATTAGGATTATCAGGTTTTAAAGAATTCACGATCAAACTTGCTCAGGAAATTCAGAGTGATCAGAAGGAGCAAGTGATCATTGATCCCAATTATCCTTTTTCTCGAGATGAGCAGCCAATTGAAATTGCCAAAGAGATATCGGATCTTATGCAATACACAATAAAGAGAACCTATGAATACTTAGACAATCGTTTGTTAGAGCAAACGGCAGAACAAATTAATCAAGCTGAACGAATCTTTATCTATGCGTTAGGAGATTCGCAAATAAGAGCAAAAAGCTTTCAAAATAAAATGCTTAAGATCAATAAATATGTAGTCATTGCTACGGAGCTTTCTGAATGGTCCTATCATTCTTTAAATCTTAGGCAACAAGATTGCGCTATTTTCTTGTCATACCACGCGAAATCCATTGATTTTATTAAAACGGCAAAGTTCTTATCAGATAAAGATGTGCCAATTATCTCTATAACGGCATCCTCCAACAGTGACCTAACGAAGCAAAGCACCTATACGATCTTAGTACCAAATGAAGAGGACAAGTTCTCAAAGATTGGGACCTTTTCATCTCAAATTTCATTTGAATATGTACTGAATACCATTTATTCATGTATATATAAACTTGATTATGAAAACCATAAACAGCTTTCAATCGATACGTTTAAACGTGTGGAGGAAGATATGTAGTAGTCAAATAAGGTTGAGAAGAGCACCCATAAGGTGTTCTTTTTTTAGTGCTTGACGTATCCTCAAGACTTACTATATCATTAAATCGTAATAATTACGATTTAATTGAGGGGTGTATGAATGAAAAGTTCAAGTTTTAAATGGGTAGGTGCAATCGCTTTGGTGGTTATAATGGCGGCTTGCCAGGATGCCACCACTACGGAGGAAGAACAGGGCGAGTCTTCTAGCGAAAATCATGAAAACGAGCTAGATCATGATCAGAATGTAGAGGAAGGGATTGTGATTCAAGGATTGGCGGATCATTATCACACAGGTGATGCCATTCAACTGACTGCGGAACTTGATGAAGAAGCGGAATATGATCATTGGCATTGGTACATAAAAAATGATGAAGAGTCTGAATGGGAAACGGTTCCGAATCAAGAAAGTACAAATTTCTCAAGTGAAGCGACAGTAGATGGACAAGAAATAAAAGTGATTTTATTTGATGATGAGCATGAAGCTTATGTGCAATCAGTTCCAGTCCAAATTAGCATTGACGATCATGAACATGGTCACAGTCATGCACATGATGAAGAAAGCCAAAAAATCTATGAAGGTTATTTTGAGGATGATCAAATCGAGGATCGTACCCTCACTGATTGGACGGGAGATTGGCAATCTGTCTACCCGTACTTACAGTCTGGAGAACTAGATGAGGTATTTGCTCATAAGGCTGAACATGGTGATATGACTGAAGAAGAGTACAAAGACTATTATGAGATAGGCTATGAAACGGATGTTGATCGAATTGTCATTGACGATCATACATTTACATTCTTTAAGGGTGACGAGGAACACTCTGGTGAATATAGCTATGATGGATATGAAGTTTTGACATACGAAAAAGGAAATAGAGGGGTAAGGTACATCTTTAAGCTAGCTGAAGATGAAGAAACGAATGAGATGCCTCAATACATTCAATTTAGTGATCATAGCATTTTCCCGACTGAAGCCTTTCATTTTCATCTTTATTGGGGAGACGATCGTGAGGCACTGTTAGATGAAGTCACTAACTGGCCGACGTATTACCCATCAGAAATGGATGCAGATGAGATTACTCATGAGATGATTGCCCATTAATTTTGTTTTACATTGCAGAAAGAGCTGTCCGTATTGGTGGTGCACCCCAAAAGTTAGAGAAAAATCTAACGTTTGGGGTGTTTTTTATATGTTAGTAAACCGGATAATTGACAATAATACAGTTAGGATTAAAATAAATCTATTAACAACCTTTTAGAAGCTAAGAACAAAAGAGAAGAGGAATGAGTATGTCCGTCGTATCCACTGTACTAGTCATGGTCGTGGCACTTGAACACCTATATATTATGTATCTTGAAACCTTTGCCACTTCATCAAGTAGAACGTCCAAAACGTTTAACATTGACGAAGAAAAATTAATGGATCCGACCGTAAATGTATTACTAAAAAATCAAGGAATCTATAACGGGTTTCTAGCGCTTGCTCTGATTTATGCCGCTTTATTTTCAAATCATGCGCTTGAGATCAGCACACTTTTAGTCATTGTCATTATCGGTGTCGCCATCTACGGAGGATTAACGAGTTCCAAAAGTATCATCTTAAAACAAGGTGGACCTGCGATTTTAGCCTTGCTAAGTATTGTGATTTTTAATTAATGAAAAATATAATTGTTTTCTAAAGCAAAAAAGTATGAAGGCCAAAAGGCTTTGATACTTTTTTTAGTATCTACAATAAAAGGGCTTTACTTTTATAAAATTCACAAGTATAGTTGGTTATACAACTAACCAACCTAATGAAGTAGCATGTAAGAAAGGAAGAGGTTCTCTTGAAAGCATTGTTAGACGAATCACAGCCTATATTTCAACAGATTGCCCAAATGATTATGGATGACATTGTTGATGGTCAGTTGAAAGAAGGCGAGAGAATCCCATCGGAAAATGAACTGTCGCAATTTTACAATATCAACCGGGCTACTGCGCGTAAAGGACTTCAAATGCTAGTAGACCGAGAGATTATTTACAAACAACGGGGTATTGGGATGTTTGTAAAAGAAGGTGCAAGAGCCCAAGTATTAGAGGAGAAGCAAGGGCAATATCGAGAAGCACATATTCGACCTTTGTTAGAAGAAGCCAAACGCATTGGCATGTCGGTTAATCAAGTGATTGATTGGATAATAGAGGAGGAGAAAAAACAATGATTTCAGTTCAAAATGCTGTCTTTTCGTATGATGACTCATACATCTTAAAAGGAATTTCCTATGTTGAGGAAAGTCCCATTATTGCAGGACTGTGGGGAAGAAATGGAGTAGGAAAAACCACGTTAATGAAATTGATGGCCGGTCACATGAAACCCTCAGAAGGCAGACTTGAAATCATGGGCCAGCAGCCTTATAACAATGTAAAAGCACAGAAGCACCTATGTTATATGCAAGAGGATCATCCATTTAGTGAGATTTGGACAGTTCGAGATGCGTTAAGATTTTATCAATACTTTAACCCTAACTGGAATCAAGAAGAGGCATTTCAGCTTTTAGAGGCATTTGAGTTACCTGAGAAAAAGAAAGTAAAAAAGCTCTCAACTGGAATGAAAACCGCTCTACAGCAAGTCATCGGATTGGCTAGTCATGCAGAGGTGACGATTTTGGATGAACCGACAAATGGCTTAGATGCGGGCATGCGTAAGACATTTTATAAATTGCTATTGAAAAGCTATGAGGCAAATCCACGCTTAATCGTCGTATCCACACACCATATTGAAGAAATACAAAACTTATTAGATTCAATCATGGTTATACATGAAGGGAAGCTGCTCATGCACAAATCAATGGAAGAAATAAGAGAAATGGGCATGTGGTTAACTGGAGAAAGCAATCAAGTGGATGTGCTGGTAAAAGGTAAAAGAGTTTTAGAAGAAAGCAAAATGGGATCTATGAAAAAAGTGATGGTTGACGATGTAATATCCGATGTTTGGAGAGATCATGCCCGAAAAGGCGGCGTTTCGCTTGAGAGTGCACCATTGCAAGATTATTTATTAAACGTGACAGAAAAAAAGAAGGAGGGTATTAGATGAGCTCAGTTTATGGAATAAATCGTTTATTCTATGAAGATGCGCGATGGTTTATAGGGAAACTACTTTTAATGTATATTACGCTACCCTTGGCCATTGCATGGACCATTCTTGCAGTGTCGGTAGATTTGGGGGACACACTCACGTCCATTGTTGGACCAGCTTATTTTTTCTTTATACCCGCTTATGGAATTCTAGCCTTTAAAGGACTTTTGCCAATTGCCATGGGTATTGGCAGCACAAGAACTCAACTTTTGAAGACCTTTTATCTAATTGGAACATCTGCCATACTCGCATATATTCTCTTCTTGAATGTGTTTCAGTTGGTCATCGCATCCCTATATCATCGTGGAATCGCATCCTCTTCTATTTTGCATCCAGGATTGCTGCACTCACAAGAGTATCTATTCCTTCCTTACTTATGGATTGATTTAATGTTTGCGCTGGCAATGTTTGGAGGAGCTTTCTTTATCTATTGTCTAACCTATCGAGTAGGAATCACTCAAACCCTAATAGCTACAATGGTGATTGGGATCTCTGCCATGTTTTTATACTATTCAGGTATGCTAGAAGGACCAATCGAATGGCTGTTATCACTTGATATGAGCGCTATAGCTATTTTTACCGTGGCTGGTGTTGTAGGTCTAAGTGCATTATTAGCTACTTACCCACTAATGAAAAACGCTTCACTTCTGCCAAAGGGGAAAAAAGAGTAAGAATTTAAAAATAAATTCCGATAAAAAAGGTTTGACAAATCAGTTTTATTGGTTTAAATTAATGACAACCCTTTTTATACTCCCCATTAAAAGCCGACTTGACCTCAAGAGGCCTGGACTCAGATGATGCTGAGTCCAGGATTTTTTTTGTTCTCCCAAGATTTTTTCCTAGAAGTAAGGTAAGTGATTAAGAGCGAGAAGCATTTTAGGAAGAAGCATTAGATAGATCAGCAAGAAGCAAGGTAAGGTAGCAAGGAGGAGTAGCGTTGAACCAAGAAGTATGGCAAGAGAGCAAGAGCAAACAACGTTGATCCAAGAAGCAAAGTAAGACAGCAAGAGCAAACAGAGTTGAACCAAGAAGCGAGGCAAGACAGCAAGGAAGAAAGGCGTTGAACCAAGAAGCAAGGCAAGACAGCAAGAACAAATAGCGTTGAACCAAGAAGCAAGGCAAGACAGCAAGAACAAATAGCGTTGAACCAAGAAGTGAGGCAAGACAGCAAGAGCAAATAGCCTTGCACCAAGAACTTCAATTTTATTTTCCGATTGTTCACAATCGTTCATATTAATATTGGAATAATTAGGTTGGAAATGGTAGGCTAAGAGTGAGAATAGATTTTCATGATGGAGTTTTTGTAGGTTCGAATGAAGGTTTGGTATTCGTATGTTTTTCTTATCCTTATGATCATAATCTTTTCTCGCTCTTTTGTTGATACCGGACTACATGTTACGGTTCTTTTTTTATTCTTGGTTAATCTAATTTGTTTTGTTAGGGAAGTTACGATGATTCGAACGCTTAAACAGAACCCTGAAAGGGATGTCACCGTAGCTTATGTATTCTTGATCATCAGTCAGTTTTTCCTCACTTTAGTTATATTTTTTTGTTTCTTTTTATTTTTCGTTAGGTGAAAGGAGTGAGAACCATGCCTACTTGCCAACAATGCGGCAACAAATGGAGCTGGAAACAAACATTAAAAAAGACGTTTGTTTTATATCCTGGGTTTGACTGTCCGTTCTGTGGTAAGAAGCAATATCAAACCAACAGGTCAAGAAAAAAAAGTGCGGCTTTAGCCTTTATCATTCCAACACTCATTTTTATATTTAATATATTGCAAGTTCCCTTTTTAACAATTATTGTCGTTTCAATTATTGTTTTCACTTTAATGATAAGTATCTACCCATACCTCGTTGATTTATCCAATGAAGAAGAATTCCTCTTCTAAACACCTGAATTGCCTAAATCCTTAAGCATGTATTCCTTTTTAGTTGATTCCCGCATAGAATAATTGACTAATACGAAGGGGAGTTTTTACATGAAGCAGAGCAGAGATCAAGGGAATGAGATCAGAGGTCGCTATCCTCCAAATTTTGCTAATCAACTTGCGCTGCTTGGTGGAATTTTAGCAACAGTTGGTGATGCACTAGCAACGTTTGGGGTGGCAGTTGATATAGAGCAAAGTCAAATTGAAGAAGCTAATCTAGCCCAGCAGAGTCAAAATCAAGATCAACAGCTGATTGCGCTACAAGATCAACTTAAAGCCTTGGAAAAAGAAGTTCATTTACTGAAAAGTAGGAAATGAAACGGATTCGTTTCATTTCTGAAACAGGGTGGATTTCACCCTAATGACTCCCATGAAAAATAGAAAGTATATAGCTCTTGAAAAATAAGGTCGGAATCCTCTGTAATAATGGCTCCTTCAAGCTTTGAGAGACTTAAACTAATGTCGATCATTTCATCTCTCTCTACGCTGAATTGAACTCGTTTTGAGATGGTATCCCAAGCAGATTTGGCTTTTCGTAACTCTTTGCGGGCTTCTTGCCAGCTATCCTCTTTTGAATAGCGTTCAACATTTTGAACATGCATTAACACGTTATTTTCTTCATTCCCATAGGCTTGTTTTAATAATGAGCCACTGTTCATCAAAAAAATAGACACTATAAGAAATAAAGCAGGAATAAAGTAAAATAAAAACTTATTTATGACTCTCACCTCAAAAGTAAGTTAGTAAGGACCTGGATAATCACTAATGTTCAATTCATCTCCAATCCCGTCTTCATACCTATCAACATAGATGCTATCATTTGGAAGAATAGCGGCATACATAATTTCAGAAAGATCTTTAATTCCTAATGTATCCAACTGTTTCATCAGCCAGTCGATATCTTTCTGTCGTTGTTTTAAGTTTTGTGGGATGATTTCTCCTTCAACAACAACTTCGGTAGTCAATTTTGCTAGTTTTAATGGTATATTTAGATCTTTTTTTTGGACTGGCTGAAAAGAAGAAAACGGCATGACTGATATAGAACCGTCTGGCTCCAAAATTGCAGTATTCACTTCAGCTGGCGAGAAGATGTTTTTCACTCGTAATTGAGTCATTAGTTCATCCATCGTAATTCTTGATTTTCTAAGATTATTTTCGAGGATTTTTCCATTTTCCATTATTACAACGGGTTCAGAGTTTTGTACCTTAGATAAAAACCGGCTTTTAATACCGATGAATTGAAGGATAACCGTTAAGATAATAAATACGGTTAATGCAACCCAATGAACAAATGCTTTGGATGTAAGGTCTGTAGCAAGGGTTGCTGCAATGGATCCGATTGTTATTCCATTAATGTAGTCAAACATGGTGAAGTTACCGAGCTGTTGCTTTCCAATAATACGAGCATATAAAAGAATGGTCATAAATGTTATCAGTGCCCGAACTGCAGCAACTAATGGTTCTTGCATCATGAACCCCACCAACTTTTCATCAAGTTATCTATACAGTTCGCTGAAAACGAATTAATTATGTAAAAAGAGAGTGAAGGCAGTGATTAAATGTTACGTACATACACAGTAGAGGATAGTCAGTATATAGAGGAGTCTCATTACGAACTGTATCATCAAGAATTTCATTATGATTTATCGTTTAAAGAATTCATTAATGAACGTGTTGCTGGTTTTGTTAGCAGAGATAGTCATGAAGAGAATATTTGGATTGTTGAACACGATGGAGAAAGAAAAGGGTCCATTTCAATTCATAAAGTGGACAATGAGATCGCACAGCTAGGGTTATTTTTAGTGAATCCTAGTGTGAGAGGGCATGGATACGGTCAAAAATTAATGGAAACAGCTATTCAATTTTGTGAAGGTTTGAGCTATAAATCAATTGTGTTAGTCACAAATCAAGAATTAAAAGGTGCTAGACGCATCTATGAGAAGAATGGATTCAAACGGGTTGAGGTATGGACAGAAACAAAGTCAAACAAAATGTTAAATGAAGAAAAGTGGGTGTTAGAATTAGAAAAATATTAGGAGCTGGCTATTGAACCATTTTTCCTTTACTGCATAGGCTAACACATAGATGTAGTAAAAGGAGTGGAAGGATGGCCATTTTAGATATTGATTTTAGTTCACCAGATGTCGAGTATTTTTCAGATCTAAGCAAGAATAACTTCTTCACACTTGATGAGAATAATCTAATAAATGCTTTAGGCAGAAATAATTTAAATTCTCTTGGGAATGTCTCACTGCTTGATATCTTCTTAAGTGTTGAAAAAGTGGTGGAGCCACATTACCATCAGAATGCATCAGAGCTTGTGTATTGTATTACAGGCAGTGCATTGGTGTCACTCATCAATCCGTTCACAAAAGAGTTAAATGAATTCACCATTGAACCAGGGCAGGTTGCAAATGTTCCTCAAGGTTGGTGGCATTATGAGATTGCTAAAGAGGATAATACTCATTTATTAGCGATTTTTGATGCGCCTTATCCTCAGGTGATTCTAGGTTCAGACCTTTTACGACTTACTCCTAAAGATGTGCTAGCACACACATATTGCTTAGATGAGGATCAGATTACAGAAGCTCTTTCACCAATACAATCTTCAACGATTATTGGTCCATCAAATGATTGTGCAAACCCTGCTGAGCTGCAACGGACGCAACAACCTATGTTCAATCAATATTCGAGGCAATATCCTGTAACCCCTTATTACCCTGGATATGCACCATATCCTCAAAATCCATATCAACAACCTAATTACAGATACTAATAAACGAAAAAAAGACCATCAACACCTTTTATAAAGGCTAGCTGATGGTCTTTTTTATATGGACGCGATAAGCTGGCCACCAATCGCACCTGCTACAACGATGGTCCAAGGGGGAAGCTTCCAATAGACAAGCATAAAAAATAATAGTGCAGCTAACGAAAAATCAATTGGAGTTATAATGGCACTCATCCAAATTGGCTGGTAAAAAGCAGAGATTAAAATGCCCACCACTGCTGCATTCACACCAAATAATGCGGCTTTGATATGCTGGTTTTGACGTAGTGCAGACCAAAATGGCAAGGTGCCAAATATCAGTAAAATTGCTGGTAAAAAGATGGCGACAGTTGCGAGTAAGCCCCCAGTCCAACCTGCAATATCAGCACCAATATAAGCAGCAAACGTAAATAATGGACCAGGTACTGCCTGTGCGACACCATATCCTGCAAGAAACGATTCCTCGCTTATTAATCCGCTTGGAACAAATTCACGTTCAAGCAGTGGAAGTACTACATGTCCTCCACCAAAAACTAACGACCCTGCACGGTAGAAGCTATCAAACATACTAATCCAGGTAGCAGAATTGAGAGTACTTAATAATGGGAGGCCAACCAGGAGTGCAAAAAATAGTGTTAAGCAAATCGTGCCGAATTTTTTTGACAGAGGGATCTGCATGTTATCTGTTTGGTCACTTTGAGAGCCTTTAAATAAAACCCATCCAATCAGTCCCGCAAATAGTATGACACTTATTTGAGTAAGTAAATAAGGAACGAGTAGTGTAACAAGTAAGGAAAAAAGAACGATTGTTTTTCGTTTTAAATCTGGAGCCAAGTTAGCTGACATTCCTAAAATAGCATGAGCCACTACGGCTACGGCTGTGATCTTAAGGCCTTGAATAAAACCCGAATTCATTAGATTAAATTGCTCAGCTACATAAACAAAAAGAATTAAGGAGATCACAGAGGGTAAGGTGAATCCGATAAAAGAAACAAGTCCCCCGATTGCTCCAGCCCTTGTTATTCCGATTCCAATTCCAACCTGACTACTTGCAGGACCAGGCAAGAACTGACAGAGTGCTACTAAATCAGCATACGCTTTATCGGTCAGCCACTTTCTTCTTATGACGTACTCATCTCGAAAATACCCGAGATGAGCAATGGGACCACCAAATGAAGTGAGTCCAAGTTTTGTTGAGAGTACTAAAATTTCAAGAAGTCTTTTGAAATAATTCATGCAAGCCTCCTTATTAATCTTTAATTTCCTTAAATAGTTCATATGCTTTATTTCGGGCTTCACGTAAAATTTGTTCGCCTTGATCTGTAATTGAATAATACTTTCGAATCTTGCCTTCCACGTTCCGGTCTTCTCTCATTAATAATCCATCTGCTTCCATGCTGTGAAGAATCGGGTATAACGTACCGCTGCTAATTTCGTACCCATGTTCTTTTAGCTCATCTACCATCCAAACACCATAAACGGGATGTTCTTTGGCATGATGTAAAATATGAATTTGGATGAATCCTAAAAATAATTTCCGAATAATTTTTCCTTCCATGTTATAGTCCCCTTATTTAATAGCTAAAGTCGATATCGAAAGTCTATATCAGGGAGTGCTTAAAGTCAACTCAGTGTAAGGGGGGGCTTGACAAGGGAATGGTACAATAAAAGATAGGATCGTATATTTAGGAGAAAAAGTAGGTGCTAGTCATGAATATCGTAAAACCAAAAATACCACAAAGCTTAGAACCAGGTAATTTTCAACAAATTTTTAACGAAGAGGATCCGCATTTGAGTCAATTAGACATTCACGGATCTGTATTTGAGTATGAAGCTGTTGATAGAGTCCATCTATCAAATATGAAGATTTCAAATTCCTCTTTCCAACATACGCAATTTAAGCAAATCGATATAACAGACGTACATTTCGAGAATTGTGATTTTTCGAATGCTAATTTAAGTGAGGCAAGTATTCACCGCGTAACATTTAAAAATTGTAAGCTGATGGGTGTGGATTTTTCAGACGGACGATTTGGTGATGTCTTATACGATCAGTCTCTATTAACCTTATGCAATTTTGGAGATTCAAAGATGGAGAAAGTTCTTTTTAAAGAGTCGAACTTAAAGAATGCTGATTTCTTTCATTGTAAGTTGAAGAAAATCGATTATTCATTAAGTGATATTGACGGAGTGAGCTTTGATACTACAAAATTAAAAGGAATAGATATAAGTACAGCTCAGTTTGAATCACTTGTTGTTTCGCTAGAGGATCTTAAGGGATGTATTGTGTCAGAGTGGCAGGCCATTGCCTTTGCTAGAATGATGGGACTAGATGTTAGGTAAGGATGAGAAAGCAAGAGCAAATTGAGGTTTACCAAGAGCAAGGGTAAGAAAGCAAGAGCAAAATGAGATTCACCAAGAGCAAGGGCAAGAGAGCAAGAGGAAAGAGAGATTCACCAAGAGCAAGGGCAAGAGAGCAAGAGGAAAGAGAGATTCACCAAGAGCAAGGGCAAGAGAGCAAGAGCAAAGTGAGGTTTACCAAGAGCAAGGGTAAGAAAGCAAGAGCAAAATGAGCTTCACCAAGAGCAAGGGCAAGAGAGCAAGAGGAAAGAGAGGTTTACCAAGAGCAAGGGCAAGAAAGCAAGAGCGGAATGAGGTTCACCAAGAGCAAGGGCAAGAGAGCAAGAGCAAAGAGAGATTCACCAAGAGCAAGGCTGAGAAAGCAAGAGCTTAGCCTGGTTCAACAAGACGCAATCCTACATCAAAGTAAAAAAAGGAGAAACGGGCTACTTAAAGTGCCCGTTTCTCCTTTTCGATATTAGTTTGATGTCTTAAAGCGAAACTTCCTCACCAACATAACCTTTGGCTTGAATTGGACCTGCTAAAAACTCAGGAGCTTTTTGTACAAAAGCTGTGAAGTGAGTGCTTGAGTTGTGAAGCTTTGTCGCTTCTTCATTTTCCCATGTTTCCATCATTGTGTACGTGTACTCTTCTTCGATGTTTTTCACTAGTTCGTACGAGATATTACCCGTTTCTTTACGTGTCTCAGTAATTAGAGCCGTTGCTTCTTGGATAAATGCTTGTTCTTGCTCTGGTTTAATTTGAAAACGTACGTGTGTAATAATCATTTTGTTATCTCCATTCTACGATTGAGTCAGTATCAAGACGAACAGAAGAATATCCTTCGTCCACTGCTTTACCTATGGAAAGCAGCATAACCGGATAATAGCGCTCCTTATCCATACCAAAAGCTTCTGCAATTTGATCTTTTTCATACCCACCCATTGGATTCGTGTCATAGCCATAAGCACGGGCAACAAGCATTAGCTGCATTGAGATAAGGCTTGCATCTATTACGTTCATTTCTTTTAACTTTTCGTGATCCATTCCAGCGAGTAAACCAGATACAGTTTGTAGCTGTCTTTCTTTTACTTCTGCAGGCATAAATCCTTTATCAACTGCTTGAGTTAGAATCTCTTCCAAATAATCTGGGCTCTGCATGTCAGCAAATACAGCAATGACGGCTGATGACGTTTCTACTTGTGTTTTGTTGAATTTTGCAAGAGGTAATAGTGTTTCTTTTCCTTCAGGTGTATCAACAACAAGGAAACGCCAAGGTTGCAGGTTAACGGATGAAGGAGCTGTTGCTGCTTTAGTTAGGATTTCCTTCATTTCATCGCGAGTAATCGTGACATTTTGATCATACGTGCGAATGGAGCGACGGCCTGTCATAATTTCATTAAAATCGTTCATCTTAGTTGGTTGCATGATTTTTATATCTCCCTTTTTTGGATATTTTCTATATTATTTTGAACGTGCTGTAGCGTTTGATCTAACTGAAGGTATTCTTCTTCTGTTAAACCTTTAAATAATTGTTCAGTAAAGTATCTTCTTTCTTCACAATAGGCTTGTACTCGTGTTCGACCTGCTTCGGTCATTTTAACGAAAGTGACCCGATTATCCTCAGTGGATTTACGTCTTGTGACCATACCCTTTTCTTCTAACTGTTTTAGATGGCGTGTCACAGCTGCATGGTCAATATTTACTTTTTGCTGTAGTTCCTTTTGACTTAATTCTTCAACGTTATAAATCGCATGGATGACTTCAAGACGGGACTGGCTTATACCTGTACACTGTTCAAACTTAGGTGTAAGGCGCTTGTTTATCTCATGTAAACGAAGCAGAACTCGTGCTTTATTCGAATCTTGAGCAGTCAAACTTATACACCTCCAAATTGTTTGATGGGTCAATCATTGACGTATCAAATATTATTCCTTTTCTATCGATCTGTCAATACTTCTGCATCTAGAAGTGAGAAGTCACGATCAATCGCCTTTTTCTAATCCCTATTATGCTCAATTCGTGAGTGGTTTCCTTTGGTAAGCTGTGCTACTATTCTAGTAGAACATACTAATTTCAATTGTTTGGAAGGGAACCTTTATTTATGTCTACAGAGTCTTTGCTTCAGTTAAGTGAAAGCGTTCTATTTATATCGTTTTTTATTTATTTAGTAGCTATTATTCCTTTGGGTTTGTCTATAAAGTCTAAGAAGAGAGTATATTCATATGCTGGAATATCACTAACTCTTATAGGCTTTATTCTTCAGTTGATTTATTTTGGGGCAAGGTGGTCTGTAGCTGGTCATGCTCCCGTCAGTAATTTATATGAGTTTATGACGTTTTTTGGAATCATGCTTATTGCTGGTTTCTTGCTTATTTTCTTTATGTATCGCCAAACGATAATTGGGCTCTTTACGATACCCTTGTCATTAATTATCTTAGGGTATGCTAGTGCCTTCTCTAGCGAAGTCTCACCATTAATTCCCGCACTTCAATCAAACTGGTTGACGATTCATGTGATGACTGTTGCCTTTGCTAGTGCTGTCCTTTCGATAGCCTTTGTAACAAGTGTTCTTTATTTATTGAAAACAAGTGTGCCAGATAAAAAGAACAAATCCAACTTTTTCTTAGAGCTTGTGATGTATGCTTTGGTTGTTGTTTGTGGGTTTATTATCTCAACAACTTTCTTTGGTATGGTAGGAGAAGAGCATGCTTTTCAGTTCCAAAACAAGGATGATGTGACAGAAATCTATGAATATACAATGTATCCAATTACGGTTCCAAATCAATCTGAGGTCATAAATGATGGAAGTCAAACCGGGCTAGTTGAACTTCCTGTCTACATAGATTCTCATAAGGTTAATACTCTATTATGGTCATTTATTATTGGGACAATCCTGTATATCTTGATGCGACTTATAACAAGACGGAAAGTCATTACACTTCTGAAGCCAATAACAAACAAACTCGATGCTTCATTAATGGATGAAATCTCTCACAGAACCATTGTAATTGGCTTTCCGTTGTTTGCATTAGGTGGGCTTGTGTTTGCGATGATTTGGGCACAAATGGCTTGGACACGATTTTGGGGATGGGATCCAAAGGAAGTCTGGGCGTTGATTACATTTTTGGTCTACGCAGTTTACCTGCATCTCCGTTTAAATGATAAGTGGACACCTCAGAAAGCAGCGTGGGTTTCTATTATTGGATTTGCGACGATTATCTTTAACCAGGTATTCGTAAACTTAGTGATTGCAGGATTACATTCATATGCATAACTAGTTGAAGAGTTAAACGTGGAATCCGTACCGCTATACATAGTGGTACGGATTTTTTTGAATAGAGCAATGAATTAGCCCTTTTTTAGTCTCGATCTATTGCTCATATAATATTTTTCCGCATTGTGCTGTGTTATAGCCGCCCAATGCTTTGATCTCTTGCTTGAACTCAGGTGAGTTGAGGATGGTAAGAGTTTGGTCAATAAAAGCTTGATTTGTTTTTGTTTTTAAAAGAACTAAATCATATTGCTCTTCTATTAATGGAATAAAATCCGTATCAACAATTTTTGCTGCCTTCTCAATGCCTACTCCAACATCAGCTTTTCCCTGTTTAACAGTGCTTGCTACATTTAGATGACTGGTTTCTTCATGTTGATATCCGAGAAGCGTACCGGGGTTAATCCCATGAATCTTTAATTGTTCATCCAATAGCACACGCGCCCCAGAACCCTTTTCGCGGTTCGCGAGAATTAAATCCTTTTTTTGGAGGTCACTCCATTTTGTAAGTTGCATTGGATTGTTTGTCTGTACATAGAAACCAAGCTTTTCCTGACGAGAAGATTCACTACTAGATAAGATCTACCTGTTAAAATACGATTTACAAAAGGTAGATTATACGCGCCCGTCTCTCCATCAAATAGGTGGACACTGACAATATCGCCCTTGCCTTGGTACATGGATATTAAACTATTTAGGCTTCCTTGATAAGAGCGGAGTGCTTGTACATCTGTGCTTCGCTCAAGATGTGTGCCTAACAGATCTAGACTCATATCCTGGCCACTAATGACGATTGAGCTTTTGGAGCTAGCAGAACTTTCAGGAACGGTTGATGGTGAAGAGGAAATCATTTTATTTTGATTCTTATATGTGTTCAGGTCCCGAGCGTCTATCCGCATTTGTTTACCAACTCGATAGGCGGGAAGTGTGCCTTTTTTTATAAGGTCGTAAACTGTCAGCTTGGAGACTTTGAGTAATTTGGCGATTTCGTCTGTTGTGTAAGATCCTTCATTCATCTGTATGACCTCACTTTCTCTTATTTCTATTCTATCAAACTTATAAAGGAAGAGAAGTACACATCCTAATTATAACTAAATATATGTACTTATAACTACTTATAACATATAATAAATAGAAAATTGGGAAACTAAGACGGATGTGGTACATATGAAAAAATGGGTTGGACTGAGTTTTGTAATATCAATCGTATTAACTGGCTGTGGATCTGCTAGTTCTTCAACTGAAGAAATCCATGTAATGGCTGCGGCAAGTCTCACGGATGCGTTAGGAGAGATTCAAGAACTCTATGAAAAAGAAGAGAATGTGAAGTTGGTTATTAATTATGGGTCTTCAGGAAAATTACGAGAGCAGATTACACAAGGAGCACCAAGCTGATCTTTTTCTTTCAGCTTCGATCGCTGATATGAATGATCTAGAAGAAGAAGGAGATGTCAATAAATCGGTTAACCTCTTAATGAATCAACTCGTTTTCATTTCAACACCGGAAGCGGCAGATACACTTCGTGAGTGGAGTGATTTAGTCAATGAAGAGATTCAAGGGATTGCGATGGGGCAGCCTGAAAGTGTGCCAAGCAGGAAGGTATTCATTACAAGCATTAGAATCTTTAGAGATGTGGGACGAAGTAAAGGACAATGTCGTCTACGGTTCTGATGTTCGTCAGGTTCTTACTTATGTAGAAACGGGCAACACAGATGTAGGACTTGTTTATCAAACAGATGCCCTTTCTTCTAATGAAATTGAGATTATTGACTCTGCGCCTGAGGGGTCTCATGATCCCATTCACTACCCAATTGCATTACTAGAAGCGGCATCTGATAACATGGCAGCAAATCAATTTTATCAATATTTGCAAACGGAAGAGCCTGTAGGAATTTTCGAATCATATGGGTTTGATCAAGGTAAATAGGGATGGGGACAGAATTTTGGACGCCAATTCTCGTGTCACTAAGAGTGGTTGCTTTAGCCAGTATTTTATCCTTTATCCTTGCTGTGTTAGCAGCGTGGTTTTTAAAGAAAAAGAGCTTCAAAGGAAAAGTGTTTGTCGAAACAATTCTCATGCTGCCTTTGGTGCTGCCTCCAACGGTTATTGGTTTTGGTTTGCTTGTCATCTTTGGGAGAAGGAGTTTTGTAGGTCAATGGTTTGAGCTGTTATTTAATCAGACCATTGTGTTCTCTTACATAGCAGCAGTGATTGCAGCAACAGTTGTTGCCTTCCCATTAATCTATCAAATGCTAATGAATGGCTTTGAATCAGTAGATGATGATCTTGAAGCAGCAGCAAGGCAGATGGGAGCAAGCGAGTGGAAGGTCTTTTATCATGTTACAGTGCCTTTAACTTGGCGATCCTTAGTATCTGGTTATATGTTAGGGTTTGCTCGTGCACTTGGAGAATTTGGGGCAACCATGATGTTTGCTGGTAGTATCGCAGGTCTAACCAGAACAATCCCAACAAGCATCTATATAGCAGTCGAGTCAGGAAATACAGCGATGGCGTATTATTGGGTAATCTCGATTGTGATCTTCGCATTTGGTCTACTTTCAGTTGTACAAAGACTCAAAAAATAGATGATCACTCATTTAAAGCGTACTAACGGAGCTACGTGACGTTTGGTCCTCTGCTATTAGGGTAAACAAACCTTTATAAGATCGTCCCACTTATAATAGGTGGGTTTATCCATTGCCAATCACTAATTAATGTTACAGTTAAGGGCAGTGGTTCATTAACCAAAGTATGTTTTAGGGGTTTTTAAAAAATGCAGGGATCCAGAGAAAATTTTCAATCGATTAAAGATGCAATCTTAACGAGAAAAGAAGATTTGATTAATATGCCTCCTGCTCACTCTATTGTTAGTGACAATACCCTAACGATGCAGTTATCTCCATGGAGAAAGAAATTAATTGAAGTGTACGCAAATTCAATGACAACTGGTCCCAAGATATCTGAGAGTGATATTGAAGAGTGGGGCACAGAAGTTTCAGGATTATTGGTAAATTTACAGTTTCCATTAGATGTTGGGTTAAACGAGATCTCTTATTATCGTAACAGTATAGGTGAAATTGTTAGAGACGAAGCAATTCGTCAAGAGCTAACACTAACAGAGTTTTATTCAATTATCTCTGAATTTGATACTGTGGTAGATCATGCGATTCAAATTGTTAGTCGTTCTTATATGGAAGAATTTCATCGAACAATTGAGACAGCAAAGTATGCCATTGATGAGTTATCGGTCCCAGTAGTGCAGTTAACAAAGGATACTGGTGTGATTCCAATTATAGGAGAAATCGATACAAATCGAGCTCGATATCTTATGTTAAATGCGCTTGATCAAGGTGCAGAAATGGGACTAGATCGACTTATTTTAGATCTATCAGGTGTCAGCGTGGTGGACACAATGGTTGCTGGTCAAATTTTCAAAGTCATGGATTCGCTACGCCTTATTGGAATCGATTGTGTTCTTAGTGGTGTCCGACCAGAAGTGGCTCAAACGATGGTGAACTTAGGCATTAAGGTTGAAGGTAAGGTCTATTCAAGCTTACGTAAAGCGATTGAAGATAAGGCAATTGTTGCGAAATAAAAAGAGTGAACACAGTGTTTCTCCACTGTGTTTTTTTATATGGCTGAAGGATGTGTTGACAATTTATTTAGTTGTAACTATAATGGTTACAACAAGAGGTGATTGATATGAAAATTAGTTCAAGATTTTCTGTTGCCGTTCATATTGGTACACTACTAGCATTCAACAACTCTTCTAGGATTACTTCAGATTGGATTGCAGGTAGTGTGAATACCAATCCAGTTGTGATTCGACGTATTCTCTCACAACTTAAAAAAGCTGATATAGTAGATGTGAAAAGTGGCGCTTGGGGAGCAACCTTAAAGAAAGCACCTGAGGATATTCGTTTGCTTGATTTTTATCAAGCCGTACAATCTGTTCCTGATGATGGATTATTTCATATCCATGAAAATCCAAATCCAGATTGTCACGTTGGGGCAAATATTCAAGGGATTCTTGATTTGCTGCTCACTAAAGCTCAATCAGCCATGGAGAATGTATTAGCCGAAATGACGTTGCAGGATGTATTGACGAGTTTTCCGGAAAAAATCAAATGAGATTTTTTCTTTTTTTACCCCTTGTGTAACCAAGGTAGTTACAACTAAAATAGGAGTGATATAGAATGAAAGTAGCAGTAATTGGAGCAACAGGTAAAGCAGGAAATCTTATTGTAGAGGAATTAAAAGAACGTGGTCACGAGGTAACGGCAATTATTCGTAATGCAAAAAAACTTAATATAACAGGTGTACATGTACTTGAAAAGGATGCATTTGAACTAGATGCTACTGATATAAAACCATTTGAAGCAGTTGTAAATGCGTTAGGGTTCCCACCTGATCAATCTGATAAGCATGTAACATTCGGACGTCATCTCATTGATCTTTTTAGTGAAGTGAAAAGCACACGTTTGTTAGTTGTGGGTGGGGCTGGTAGTTTGTATGTTGACAAAGAGCACACCACACAATTAATTGACACACCTGAATTTCCAGATGCTTATAAACCAATTGCAGCAGGTCAAGGGACTAACTTAGCTGATCTGAGAGAAGTTTCAGCATTCGATTGGACATTTGTGAGTCCGGCAGCTGATTTTCGTGCGGATGGTTCTCGTACAGGTACTTATACAAAAGGCGCAGAGGAATTCTTCTTTAATAAAGCTGGTAACAGCTACATTAGTTATGCAGATTATGCCGTTGCGATGGCTGATGAAGTTGAGAATGCATCTGTGCTTAAAGGTCGTTTTGCTGTAGTCGGAGAAGAATCATAAGAATGAAAAAGAAGCCTTGATTTTGTGAGGCTTCTTTTTTGTTTCTAATTGGGATATGGTAAGGTAAAAGAAAGTCTAGGAGGGTATGATATGGCTATAGGACAGTTAGAGAAATTATATCTTCTAAAATTAGTTGAAAATCAAGAAACATACACAAACTTTATAGTAAGCGAGATGAATGATCACGTTTTAAGAATTGCGGTAATGAATGGCGAGTTTCATTGGCATAAGCATGATGATTGTGATGAAATGTTCTATGTTTTAGAGGGTGAATTATTTATCGATCTTGAAGAAAACGAAACAGTGTCTCTTAAAGTAGGGGATATGTTCACGGTTCCAGCAGGTGTTATGCATCGAACGAGATCTAATCAACGAACAGTCAATCTTTGTTTTGAGAAAAAAGAAAATGATATAAATGGATAAGAAATAGTTATCTTTCTACAAATATGCTAATAGGGACGTTGCAATGTGAAAATAAATAAACAAACTTACGATGTCGCCAATCGCAGTTACAAAGGGACCTGATGCTATTGCGGGGTCTAGCTTACACTTGTTAATGATTAATGGCGTGGCAGCTCCGACTAGACAAGTAATAGACAAGGACAAACATATAGATATGCCTACAATAACGCCGAGCAACCAATTCCCCTGTAAAAAAGGTGAAACTGTAATAATTAGCGCAATCACGAGACCGCAAAGTAGACCTGTAAGTATGCCAGTACCGAGTTGTTTTTTTAATAAATGAAAGACACTTCCCCTATCAATTGATCCAAGTGTTAGTCCTCTAACCACTACAGCTAAGGACTGTGTGCCAATATTACCTGCTGACCCCATAATCATTGGAATAAAGGTTGCAAGAATGACAACAGATTCTAATGTTTGTTCAAAATGTTGAATGACTCCACCCGTTAACAAACCTAAAAGCATTAAAAGTATTAACCATGGTGCTCTTTTTTTGCAGCCATAAATGGGGAAAGTGTTAGGTCCGTCGCTCCCCTCACAGCTGCTAGTTCTCCAATATCTTCCGTTGTTTCCTCTTCCATAACATCTATGACATCATCAACTGTAATAATTCCGATTAACTGAGCTTGATCATTGATGACAGGTAAGGCTAATAAATCATGCCTCTTAATGAGTTCTGCAACAATTTCTTGATCCTCGCCACTCCGAACGAAATGGATTGAGGGACTCATCATTTCTGTAACGACAATATGAGCATCTGAAATAATGAGCTGCCTTAACGACAATACACCTGCGAGCTTTTGCTGGTCATCTGTCACATACAAATAGTAAATCGTTTCAGCATCAGGTCTTTTCTTTTTTAACAAACTAATTACGTCTCCTACTGTGAATGAGGATGGGATGGAGAGATATTCATCTGTCATCAAAGAGCCTGCTGTTTGATCCTTATTTAATTCATTCATCTGGTTTTCCTCCTTTTTACAGATCTAAGGAAACAGAAAAGAGGCATCTTCAACGAATGAAGACACCTCCAGAAAAAACGTATAGAAAAATCATGTACCTACATAGATAGACTATCATTTAAACGTTTATAGACCTCATTCGTAGAGCTTTAGCACTGTGTGGCATAGGGAATACCAGCTACGTTAAAAACCACCTTAGCTCGATGGTTCTTGTTGACCCGTTGGCGTCTTTCGATGTTTCCGGGCAGCAGCGTATCTCCAACACAGGAGCCTCACCTAACGATCCTATATTCTGTTACCCTTTTATGGTAGGGAAATATAGTCATATTGTCAATGGTTAAGCTGATTCATTTACTTGAGCTTTTCTTGTTTGCTTCGACGAACCAAAAGTGCTAAAACAACAGCAGCACAGGCAAAGTAAAAACCAGTAGAAAAGCTTAGCTGAGATCCAACCGTCAATGCGTCAGCTATATCAAGGTCTGTTGGGTTATTAATATCAGCTAAATAATTTTGTTGTCCATTCTCCAATATTGCAATAAATAAGGCAGCACCGATTGCACCTGATACCTGCATCAATGTACTTGCAATCGCCGTCCCGTGTGGATAGAGCTTAGTAGGTAATTGATTTAACCCGTTTGTTTGGGATGGCATCATAATCATTGCAATAGAAATCATTAGAAATGAATGTTGCAAAATGATGACCCAGATTGGTACACCTGGTGTTGAGAAACGGTATGTGAATACAGTTATTGCAAGAAGAATGGTTCCTGGAATAAGGATTGGACGTGGCCCAAATTTATCAAAAAGCCGTCCCATAATTGGAGACATGGCTCCGTTTATTAATCCTCCAGGTAGCATAACCAAACCAGTGGCAATCGCAGTAAATGCTAGAGCTCCTTGCATATACATCGGTAATACAAGCATCATGGCAAACATCGTCATCATGACAAGCATAATGAGAAGTAAACCAACTAAAAACATAGGGTACTTGAATACGCGTATATCGAGCATCGGTTTTTCTAACGTCAGTTGTCTCCAAGCTAAATAATGCGAGCGAAACAAATCCAACAATTAAACAAGAGAAAACAACGGGATCTGCAAAGCTGGCATCGCCCTTCCAAGCTGCGCTGAATCCATAGACAATACCTCCAAATCCAAGTGTTGATAGAATAAAAGAAAGCACGTCAAGTTTAGGTCTAGAAACTTCCGTAACATTTTTTAAGATTTTGATTCCAAATAATAATGAAAAGATGGAGATTGGAATGACAAAGTAGAACAACAAGCGCCATGATAGATTTTCAACAATTAACCCCGATACAGTTGGGCCAATTGCAGGAGCAAACATGATCACAAGGCCAACCATTCCCATGGCCGCACCGCGACGCTCAATTGGAATAACTGATAAGATAACGTTTGTCAAAAGTGGAATCATAATGGCCGTTGCAATCGCCTGTATTAATCGACCAATCAATAATACGGAGAAAATAGGGCTGATTCCTGCTACTAGTGTACCTAGAGTAAATAAAGACATCGCCGTAATAAATAACTGACGAGTCGTAAATCGTTGCATAAAATAAGCAGAGATTGGGATTAATGTCCCAATAATAAGCATGTAGCCCGTTACTAACCATTGAACGGTACTGTACGCAACATTAAACTCACTCATAATTGCATTTAAAGCTACATTTAGAATCGTTTCATTTAAAATAGCCACAAATGCACCAGACAGTAATACAGCAAGTAGCGGTACCACTTTGATCTTTGGTATTTCTTTTTTTACATTTATTTGTTCTGTATGTCCAACGTCCACATACATTCCTCCCTACATTACATTTACGAAACGGTATCGTTTCCTAAAGTATCGTACCACCACTAATAATGAAACGCAATCGTTTCGTATTTTGTTTACAATAAAAAAATGGTATGATGGATTTGGTAAGTTCATGCTCAAAAGGGGGAATCAACATTGAATGATAGCGTTCATCACCATGATGAAGAGAACAAACGGGGAAGACCAATGGATCTAACTCGTAATCAGGTCATCATAGACAAAACCCTAGAGCTCCTGGCAGAAGTAGGCTTTGACTCACTTACAATTGAGGCCATTGCTCATCAAGCAAAGGTAGGAAAAGCAACGATTTATCGTAGATGGTCGTCAAAAGAAGAGCTCGTCATTGATGCAGTCTCATCTACTAGTCCGTTTGAGTCGTTTATGGATAGAATAGATTTTGATAAAAATATACGGGAGCAGTTAATTGATTTGCTTTGTTTTTGTTTCCGGGAAGAACACGAAGTCCACCAGCAGGCAATGACAGCAATTGGTTCAGCACTGCCGCATAATAAGGAGCTAGAGCAAGGGCTTCATAATAACTTTTACCAAAAGCTTCGAGCTGCTATTTTAACGGTTCTAGAACCATTTCTAAAGGAAGATCACGCGCTTGAACCAGATGAATTAGATTTGCTAGTCGATATTGGACCAAGCTTTAATCATCTATCGTATGTATTTAATGCGTAAACCTTTCGATCGTAAGTATATCGAGAATATTGTGGATCATTTGATGTTATCGATGCTAGAAACACATCTTAAAAGATCATGATAAAAGCCCTCAACACAGTGTGTTAAGGGCTTAATAGTGTCCACGTCTAAACTTTATCAATGACATACGCATTTTTAGTGCGATAATATTTTTCTCCATCTTCTGCGGAGTGCTCAAAATAACCTTCAAATGCTTGTACAATTCTAAACTGTCTCTCAGGATTAGCGAACAGTTGATTCTCATTGGAAGATAGAATAACAGCATCTGATTTAGAAATAAATTGATCGATCTCTGCCGCTTTATAGTTTACTCCTACTTCGAGTTCATTTACCTTACTCAAAATAAAAACCTCCCTGTTAATCTAATTCTTTATTCTATATTTATTGCCATTACCGTTTAAAGAAAAAATAAAACATGTAATAAGAAGTAAGAGTAAGTTGTTATATATAGGTCTATAACAATAAGTCATAAAACCTTTTCCGCAGTGGAAAAGGTTTTATAACTTATTGTTCGTTAGAAAGCCCATCAGCCCAAGCTTTAAGCTTCTTTACAGGGAAGTACACTTGTCCATTAACTTTAATATGAGGAACAGAAGGATAGTCTTTCACAAGAGCCTTTGCATCTTCTTTTGAAATACCTATGTAATCGTGAACTTGATTTTCTTTTATTAGCTTCGGTGGTCCCCACTCATCATCCTCTGTAAAACGACTGAGAAGAGATTTAGCGTTTGGATTGTTAAAATTTTTTAATCCATCTCCTATAAAATAAGCAGCCCCAACCATTCCAACTGCTAGCCAAAAAAATTCATGCATCATGTCATTCCCCTAACCATTTATTTTTGTTAATCATACCATGTATACCCATATTAAGGTAGAATGGATGTGGAAAGGGGTTGGGTGGAGAATTGGATATTGTTGAGATACATGAGCTAGAAAGACATGAAGTTAAAGATTTTTTCAAAACACATTGGGGTTCAGATGAGATGGTTATATCAAGTGGAATCTTTACCTGCAGTGAACTAGATGGTTTTCTCACTCGAGACCGATCAGGCGATATAAATGGTTTAATTACATATGTAATAAGGCAAGAGACATGTGAAATGATTTCTTTAGATAGTGTGATGGAGGGAAAAGGCATAGGCTCAGCACTTCTTCATGCTGTGGAGAATAGAGCACGAAACCAAGGTTGCTCGATTATCAAGTTAGTTACAACAAATGATAATATGAGAGCGTTGAGTTTTTATCAGAAGCGAGAGTATCGCCTTTCACGAATTATAAAAGATGCAGTGACAGAAGCAAGAAAACAAAAGCCAGAAATCCCATTGATCGGGTACCATGGGATTCCATTATTTGATGAGATTGAGCTAGTTAAGGAGCTTGGTGGCAATGAAACAAAATAAATATGATGAACTAGATTTTTTTAACGCGTACGCACAGATGTCTCGTTCTATTCATGGATTGAAGGCAGCTTGGGAGTGGCATGTGTTAAAGGAATTAATGCCGAACCTGAAGGACAAACGAGTTTTAGATTTGGGCTGTGGCTATGGCTGGCACTGCGGGTATGCTGAGTCAAATGGAGCAGCTTCAGTAATCGGCGTAGATTTATCAAAAAAAATGCTGGAGAAAGCGCAGGAATTACACGGGTCAAAAAACATATCATTTCTGAATAAGTCCATAGAGGAAGTTACTTTTCCACAGAGTTCATTTGATGTTGTGATAAGTTCATTGGCTCTGCATTATGTGAAGGATTATCGTGAAGTGGTCCATAATGTGTATGATCTGTTGGCGGAAGGTGGAACCTTTTTATTTTCCGTTGAACATCCAATCTTTACATCGCGTCCGGAACAAGACTGGTATGTGAATGAAAAAGAAGAGATTCTACATTGGCCAATCGATTCTTATCAAGAAGAAGATAGAAGAGAGACAAGTTTTTTAACCAACGATGTCGTAAAATATCACCGAACCATCTCAACATATATAAATGAATTGATTAGTGCTGGTTTTATCATTCAGGCAGTGGAGGAACCAAAACCAACTGAAGAAGCACTTAAGGAATCGGTGGAAATGAGAGATGAGCTGAGAAGGCCGATGTTTTTGATGGTGTTGGTTCGTAAGGCGTAGACATAATTTTAGTATTGGGTGTGTGTTTATGAAATGTAATGCAACGTGTGGTGTTCTCTTTTTAGTTATGCTCAGTGGGTGTACAACTGCTAACACCGAGCAACTAGAAACTACGGAACAAGATAATATTTATAATGGAAGTGGAATTGTATACCAATATGAACCGATTGAGCATACAAATTCTCCCCAGCCTTATCAAGTGATCGTGGATGAAGATTTTGAATTATTTAGCGATCACGAACATGCAAACTATTACAATATGAAATTTTTATATAAACCTGATTTAGAGAATTATACGTTCCAATTAAAATCAGAGTTAGGTGATATAGAAAAAGAGGTTGCAACGTTTTCGATCTCAGGAGCAAATGCTATTGAAATGGGTCTGTTGAGTTCACCTGAGTATTATGATTTTGAATCAGCCCGCTCGGAAAAGGAACAGGCAGAGATCGAACATAATATAAAAGAAGAAATTAAACAGAATAAAGAATATGGATTAGAAGAGTTCAAAGATCAACTGATAGAATTGGCTGAATCAGAACCTGTAGTCGTAACAGACGAGGAAGAAGACTTGGGAATCTTTTCATTTATGGTAGAGACTATTGCGGAAAAAGGATATCATAAATTTCAATTAGCTGTAGGGAACAAAACGATTATATTTCTGCAGAGATGACGATTCCAGAAGGTCAAAAAGATCAGTTGCTTGACCAAATGTTGGAAAGTATTCAATCAGTAACGAATAATCGTGATCGGTTTTTTGAAGAATTCACGGATGTTAAAATTCCATCTATCTATACATATGAACCACCAAAACATCATGATGAGTATTATCCTGAGATTGGATATTCCTATCATGCACCCAAAACAGACCATTTCTTTTTAAATGATAGATATGGTAGCTATTATGGATATCGTTTTACCTTTTATGGGAGATACGATACAGAGATTGAAATGCCAATCCCAAAACTAGAAATTCGTTCTGCGAGAATAGAAGACGAGTCTTTTAGTGAAAATCAAATAAACAATCAAGAACCAGATGGATATATGGGTTATGAGGACAAATTCGCGTATGCCGTTAGTGACTTAATGCTAGATGACACAGTAGATACAGGGATTTTTACAACGGCAAAGAAGGTCCTGTTTGATGGGTACAACGTGTACTGGTTTGTTACCGAAGTAGATGGATTTATTTATTCCATTAACTTTAATATCGCAGAAGATGCTCCTGGAGAAATTCTTGATACATTTTTGAACGATGTCGTTGCTACTTTTGAATTGAAAGAAGGATGAGTATGAATCTAACTATTACAAAACTGAAAGCAGAAGATGAAGAGTCACTCTATCAATTTGAACTAGAAAACCGTACTTATTTTGAAGAAATGATTCCTGGTCGTGGAGATGATTATTATGTTTATCGCGAATTCAGAAGAAATCACCGCACATTATTACAAGAGCAGGAAGAGAACGGGTCGTACTTCTATTTACTAAAGAATGACCAGGCAGAAATCGTTGGCCGCATTAATCTTGTTGATCTGAATGAACAAGGGGTTGGATCGCTTGGCTATCGGATTGGAAAAAGATTTGTTGGGCAAGGTGCTGCTACACAGGCAATTAAGCTTTTATTCAAAGAATTAACCAATCTTCCACAAGTGCGTGTGATTGAAGCCAAAACGACCACCAATCATCTCTCATCTCAAAAAGTATTAATGAACAATGGCTTTGAAAAAGTAGGTGTTACTAGCGAAACCTATCGCAATGCTTCAGGTGAAGAATGGCCATTTGTTCATTTTAGAAAAGAGGTTTGTGAGAAATAGGTGTTGATAAATTAATAAGTGATGACGGCTTCCCGTACTCCATAGACGCATCAATAATTGTCTCTAAAGCTCCAACGGAAGTCGTCACTACTTTAATTAGGTAATCAAATTGTCCGGCAAGTCGTGAACACTCTACAATATCGGGTTGGTCTCTACAAAATTGCACAAAAGGTTTACACCTCGTTGTATTGTAAAGAATATGTGCGGTGATAGGTCTGCCTACTTTTTCTGCATTAATCACCGCTCTGTACCCCGTAATAATCTGCTTATCCTCTAGCTTTTTGACTCGTTCATTTGTGGCTGGATTGGATAGGCCTATTTTTTTTGCTAGTTCTGTAATTGAAAGACGCCCGTCCTCCTGTAAAAAACGTAGAATGAATGTATCGATTTCATCCATTTAAAACCCCTCCTTAAAATTGAAAGCAATGATTCGTTATTTACAAGAATTTTAAAGTATTTTAGAAGAACAAGCTATGATTTCTTATTAAATATAGACGGAGGTCTCTTTATACTAATGTAGAAGTGAAAAATTGATTGAAGGTAGGGTGGGGTAATCATGAACAAAGCACTGATTGTTATTGATGTTCAGAAGGCCTTTGAACACGGAGCTTGGGGAGAAAGAAATAATCTGCAGGCTGAAGAAAATATCTTAAGACTTGTGGAGAAGTGTCGTACGCAAAACCAAATGATTATTTTTGTCCAGCATACTTCAACGAATCCTAAATCTCATTTTTATATCGAGGATGAGTGTGTGAAATTCAAGGATTATATGAAACCACTTAAAGATGAAGTGGTTATTCAGAAACAAGTAAATAGTGCGTTTATCGGAACGGATTTAGAGAAGATTTTACACGAAAATAAGGTCGATGAGGTGGTCATCGTAGGATTAACCACTCCACACTGTGTCTCGACTACCACAAGAATGAGCGCGAATCTCGGCTTTAAAACAACTTTAATATCAGATGCCACAGCAGCTTTTGAGTTAACGGACCAAAATGGAATAACGTATGATGCCAAAACCATTCATCAAGTGTCGCTTGCTACATTACATGAGGAATTTGCGGAAGTGAGGACGACGGAGGAATGGTTAGGCGAGAATTGAAGAAAGAGTGGAGTACATCGGAAAGAGAGGAAATACATCGGGAAGAAGACCTGTTACATAGGGTAGAGAAGAAATACATCCGCAACCTCCAAACGAGATCAACAAAAAACCCCCTCTCCCAAGGGGGCTACGCTACTTTAAACTTTCGACGAGGACAATACACTTTTAAATTCCTCTGTCAAAAGGGGCACTACTTCAAATAAATCGCCTACGATTCCATAGTCAGCAAGCTTAAAGATAGGTGCTTCGGGATCTTTGTTAATGGCGATGATTAATCGGGATTGGCTCATTCCAGCTACATGCTGAATGGCACCGCTGATTCCGCACGCAATGTAAATCTCTGGTGTGACAACTTTTCCCGTTTGACCAATTTGCAAAGCGTAATCACAGTATTCGGCATCACAAGCGCCTCGGGAGGCACCAACTGCTCCGCCCAAAACTTGAGCAAGCTCTTCTAGTGGTTTGAAGCCATCTGAACTTTTTACTCCGCGACCACCGGCGATGACAACTTTGGCTTCGGCGAGGTCGATTTTTCCGGTTGATTTCTGAACGACGTTTTTAATTACGGTTCGCAACGAATCTGGTTGCTTGTATTCGATTTCCACGTGTGTAGCGGTATTCTCTGATGTTTCTGCTGCTGGAATATTGTTTGGTCTAATGGTAAGAACCCATGGTGTGCTGCGAAATGTCTTTTGTTCAAAGGCTTTTCCGGCGTAAATGGGTCGCGTGTACAGCACCTGGTCTGCTGTTTGCTCAATCGCCGTGACATCTGATATTTGTCCGGCATCAAGGTTTGCTGAAATGATAGGGGAGAGATCACGGCCGATGGTGGTATGGCCAAAAATAATGCCTTCAGCTCCGGATTGCTCAATAATCTGTGTTAATACTTTTGCATAAATCTCAGGGTTGTAGTGTTTGCAGTCTTCATGATCCACTGAATAAATAGTCGTTACGCCGCTTGAGCTCAATTGCTCGGTTATATCATGTAGCTCATGCCCAATTAAGGCTAAATGAATAGGTGTTTCATCTAATGACGACTGTCTGGCTGCTTCAATGGCTTCGTACGTAACCTGTTTGATACTTCCATCTCGATGCTCGGCAACTACCAGTATGCTTGTTGTCATATTGATTACCTCCTCCATTTTCTAGTTAAAAATATTAGATTTGCTTCTTAACTGTGATACCAGTTCTTTTACTTGTTCTCCGGGTTCACCTGTAAGCTTCTGTCCTGCCTGCCTCTTCTCGGGTAACGATAGCTCTATACGTGAGGTTTTAGGTGAAAGTTCATCATCTGATACGTTGAGATCATCAAGTGTTAGAGTGGTAAATGGTTTTTTCTTTGCTTTCATAATGCCCGGTAAGCTTGGGTAACGGGGTTCATTTAGCCCTTGTTGAGCAGTGAATAAACCAGGAAGGCTGACCTCAATCTCTTCGGTATCTCCTTCTGCGTCACGTTTCGTTAGTGCTTTTCCAGATTCAATTGTTAGCTCAGTAATCGAGCCTACATGTGGAATGTCTAAAAGGTGGGCAAGACGAATACCAACTTGACCAAGCGCCATTATCAACCGAGAAGTATCCGCCTAAAATCAAATCATAGGATTGTGTCTTTAGATAGGCTGCTAGCACTTTGGAAATACTACTTTCATCTGTTCCAATGCGCTCGTCGTTGATTAATACCGCTTCATCAGCACCCATAGCAAGTGCTGTTCGCAGAGCCTCTGCACTTCTGTCGGGTCCCACTGAAACTACGTAAACGCTTCCATTTGTTTGGTCCTTAAGTTGAATGGCTTCTTCAACGGCGTATTCGTCATATGGATTGACAACAAACTGGACACCATCTTCTGAGATAGTGCCATTTTCAATTGTAATTTTCTCCTCTGTATCAAACGTCTGCTTTAACAGTACAATGATATTCATTTAACATTCTCCTTCCTGGATTAGGGTCTTACTCGTTTGCCTGTAATCCTCTGAGAAAAAACTCAACCGTTTTATCGACTTGTTTTGATAGAGAATACTTTTGACCTGAGATTAGCCAGGTTGTTACCACCTCATCCATTGCACCAAACAGCAGGAGGCGAGTCAGTTTGACGTCGAGATCTGCTCGGAACATCCCCGCTTCAATTCCTTGATTAATCACGTTTTCTAGCAGCTGAATATATGGTTTTACCACTTGCCCAATGGCAACCCGCATGTCCATATTGCTTTGTCTTAGTTCAATTTGAGTCACATATGCAAAGTCAATGTTGGCTTCGAGTTCGGTATAATGAATACGGCAAATCTCTCGAATGGCTTCTTCTGCATTAGTTATATGCTCTAGGCTCGTATGAAATTTCTCAACGAGTTCGCCAAGCTTTTCGCGAAACAAGGAGATTAAGATGTCATCCTTATTTTTAAAATAAAGATAAATCGTCCCGTCGGCTACACAGCAACCTTTGCAATCTTGGAAACTTGTGACTTGTGATAGCCATTCTCCGCAAAAACTTTTACAGCTGCGTCAAGGATTTGGTGATATTTTTCTTTTTTTCTACTTGTCATGGTTACACCTCGATGTTAAGATTCAACTAATCAATGAATGAATAGTCATTCATTTTTTATCATCTTATTCGAATTTAAGGTCGATGTCAACGAAACAGAACGCGATTTTTGTAGTCTTTTTGTGAATAGGAGGTAATATCTTGGTGATAAGGTGAAGTTCGTGGAATCTAAGATGGAGCATTTTATATCTCCATGAAAGGACTGATTCACGTGGTGTTGCAGTGGACTCAATTTTTAGCATTTCTTATTGTAAGCGGTTTCAGCTTGTATATATTCGCAATGGTCATGTATAGCCGCTATCTGAATGTGAAATTGGGGCAGCCAGTAAAATTAGAAAAGAATTTAGGCAAACGCTTTAAGACTTTTTTTGTGCAGGTGTTTGGTCAAACCAAACTAATGAAGGATCCAAAAAGTGGTATCATGCACATCGTTGTCTTTTATGGATTTATCATTCTTCAGTTTGGCGCCCTTGATATTATCGTAAAAGGGTTTGGGAGTGAGGGGTTACCAATACCCGGCTACGATGTGTTTGTTTTGACGCAAGAAGTAACTGTGTTTCTCATTTTTCTATCAGTAGGTTATGCAGCTTACAGGAGATATGGGGAGAAGCTACCTCGTCTAAAGAAAGGCTTGGAAACCGAGTATTGTGATCTTCCTCATTCTATCTCTGATGCTTTCTGTTTTGGGAACACTTGGATTTGAACGAGTGTTTCACGACATGCAGGCATCTTGGTACGCGCCACTCTCATCAGCGATTGCTGCTCCTATTCAGGGGATGGGCACAACTGTTGGCGCCATTGGGTTCTATTTTTTTTGGTGGGTACACCTATTGATTCTGTTAACCTTTTTGATTTATGTCCCGCAGTCAAAGCATTTTCATCTCATTGTTGCTCCAATTAATATCCTACTTGGTCGCACAGGCCCGGTTGGAAGGTTACAAAAGCTTGATCTTGAGGATGAGGAAGCTGAGTCATTTGGAGTTGGCAAAATTGAAGATTTCACTCAGAAACAAATGCTCGATTATTATGCCTGTGTAGAATGTGGACGTTGTACGGATGTATGTCCGGCTTCGAATACTGGAAAGCTCCTGTCTCCGATGCATTTAATCGTTAAGCTACGTGATCATTTAACAGAAAAAGGAGCAGTTACGTCAAAAACACCATGGACACCTGCTTTTGCGTTTCCACAGTCAACGACTCATAGTGTGCAAACAGGGGAACCGCGTGCAGCGGCTTATGATTGGAGTCAAGGTGCAATCACCAATATTGAGCCAACTCTACAGATGCAAAAGCAAATGTGGTCGCAGGATGGCAAGGATGTTGGAGATCTCAATCTCATTGGTGATGTGATGACCGAGGACGAAATATGGGCTTGTACAACGTGTAGAAATTGTGAGGATCAATGTCCCGTTGGAAATGAACATGTGGATAAAATTATAGACCTTAGGCGCCATCTTGTTTTGATGGAAGGTAGTGTGCCAACTGATGGACAGCGGGCGATGCAAAATATCGAACGACAAAGTAATCCATGGGGAATTAACCGAAACAGTCGGGCAGATTGGACAGAGGAGCAGGATGTGCACTATGTGCCAACGGTTAAAGAAAATCCGGACTTTGAGATTCTCTATTTTGTTGGTTCGATGGGGTCTTACGATAACCGTAGCATCAAGGTTTCGCAGGCACTTACAAGGCTAATGAATAAAGCTGGAGTTAATTTTGCGATCCTTGGAAATGAAGAAAAGAACTCTGGCGATACGCCAAGACGTATGGGAAATGAGCTGCTTTTTCAAGAGCTTTGTGCGGAGAATATATCAATCTTTGAAAAGTATAACGTGAAAAAGATAGTCACAGCTTGTCCACATACCTACAACACATTCAAAAATGAGTATCCAGACTTTGGTTTGGATGGTGTAGAAGTTTTGCATCACACAGAGTTACTTGATCAATTAATAAAAGCAAAAAGATTAGTTCCGCAATATGAACTAAAAGAACGAATTACCTATCATGATTCCTGTTATCTCGGAAGATACAACAACATCTATGACCAAGCCTAGGGATATTCTTCGAGCAATTCAAGGGGTGGATGTCATTGAAATGGAGCGAAGTCGAGAAAACGGAATGTGCTGTGGAGCTTGGAGGTGGAATGATGTGGATGGAAGAAACCGCAGGCAAGAGAGTCAACATAGCTCGCACAGAGCAGGCGCTGGCAGTGAACCCAACTGTTATCAGCAGCGCGTGTCCATTCTGTCTTACCATGCTAGCAGATGGCACAAAATCAACAGAAGCGGAAGAAGTAAAAACCAAGGATATTGCCGAGATTCTAGATCTTGCGGTGTTTGGTGATGCAAAAGAAGACTCGGCTATTCATTAATAGGAGGTTATCTCGTATGGGAAAAACGATTAAACGAGCAGCGGTCATCGGATCTGGAGTAATGGGAGCGAGTATTGCCGCACATCTTGCTAATGCGGGAATTCCAACGTTACTTTTGGATATCGTGCCAAAAGAACGAACAGAAGAGGAGAGAGCAAAGGGAATAGAAGTGAATCACCCATTATATCGAAACCGGTTAGCAACCTCTGCTATTAAAAAGTTGAAAAAGGTGAATCCGGCTCCTTTTTTTGATCCACAGTTGGCTTCCCTCATTACACCTGGAAATATTGAAGATGATCTGGCTCGAATTAAGGAAGTTGATTGGGTCATTGAGGTGGTTGTTGAGAATCTGTCAATCAAGCAACAGCTCTATCAAAAGCTAGAGCAGGTATGGGAGAAAGGCATCATCGTAAGTTCTAATACTTCTGGGATCTCGATAAATGAAATGTCTGCTAACTGTAGTCAGGAGTTTCAAGAACACTTTCTAGGCACCCACTTTTTTAATCCACCACGATACATGAAGCTGCTGGAGATTATCCCAGGTCAACATACCAATCAGGAAATACTTGAGCAAATGAAACAGTTCTGCGAACGAGATTTAGGCAAAAAGGTAGTGCGCGCCAAAGATACACCAAATTTTATTGCAAATCGCATTGGGACACACGGCATGCTTGTGACATTAAACGAGATGATTAAAGGTGGTTATACGATTGAGGAGGTAGACGCGGTCACCGGTCCAAGCGATGGGCAGGCCTAAAAGTGCAACCTTTCGCACTTTAGATCTGGTCGGAATTGATACTTTTTATTTTGTCTCCAATAATGTTCACGAAAAACTAACGGACACTTCGGAAAAGCACATTTTTAAGGTGCCGCAGTTACTTGAGGATATTGTTTCAAAAGGCTGGATTGGCGAAAAGGCAGGTCAGGGCTTTTATAAAAAAGTGAAAACCGATCAAGGAAAACAAATTTTCTCCTTAAATCTTAGGACATATGATTACGAGTTATCCACAAGACCAAAAGACGCATCACTTGAAGCGGCAAAGCTCGCAAAAGGAACACCGAAGAAACTCAAAGCACTACTTTCTGGCGGCGATAAATATTCAGAACTAGCCTGGAATGTGTTAAAGCATATGCTGATTTATTCAGCAGAAAAGGTAGGAGAGATTGCCGACTCAATTGTGGAAATAGATGAAGCAATGAAGTGGGGTTTTAACTGGGAGCTTGGTCCATTTGAAACGTGGGATGCGATTGGACTGGAACGTTCCGTCAAACGGATGGAATCAGAGGGGCTTACAGTACCTAACTGGGTGAAAGCTTGGATAGAAGAAGGCAATCAAACATTTTATAGACAAATAGAAGGAACGACTTTCTACTATGCGGATGGATCGTTGCATGAATCGGAACGAGCAACAGAAGAAATTAGCCTGTCTTCTTTAAAAGAGCAAAACAAGGTTGTGCTCTCTAACAGTGGTGCAAGCCTCATTGATCTAGGTGATGGTATTGCCTGCCTTGAGTTCCATTCGCCAAACAATGCAATCGGAGCAGATATCTTAACAATGATTCAGCAGTCCACGGAGGAAGTGCGGAACAATTTTGAGGGGCTAGTCATTGCTAACCAAGGGCGAAACTTCTGCGTGGGTGCAAATATCATGATTCTGTTGATGGAGGCTCAGGACGAGGAATGGGATGAAGTAGATCAAATCATTCGCATGTTCCAAAACACCATGTATGACCTTAAACATTTTGAAAAACCGGTCATTGCGGCACCGCATCGAATGGCACTTGGTGGAGGGGTAGAAGTTTGCCTTCCTGCTGATCAGGTTGTTGCTTCTGCTGAGACTTACTATGGATTAGTTGAGGTAGGCGTTGGTTTAATTCCTGCAGGTGGTGGTTGTAAGGAATACATGCTGCGTGTAAGTCCAGAGTCTGCCCCAGCAGATCGTGACGTGCAGACTGAAGTCAATCGTGTATTTGAAACGATTGCCACAGCAAAGGTGTCAACAAGTGCAACACATGCTAAGAAGTTAGGCTATATGCAGAAATCAGATCGATTAGTTATGAACGAAGGGCATCTCATTTATGAAGCGAAACAAGCAGCATTAAAACTAGCTCCAAATTATCTGTCTACAGCTAGGGAGAACATCCGCGTAACTGGACGAGAAGGAAAAGCGATTATGAAGCTTGGAGCGAGGCAGATGCAGATGGCGGGATTTGCGAGTGATCACGATGTCTTAATTGCCGGAAAGCTAGCCCATGTATTAGCTGGTGGAGATGTCCCATCAGGAACCTTGGTTAGTGAACAATACATGCTTGATTTGGAACGGGAAGCATTTCTCAGCTTGTGCGGGGAGCCAAAAACCCAGCAGCGCATGCAGCATATGCTCAGTAAAGGAAAACCATTACGTAATTAAGAGGAGAGGTGAAACCACTTGAGAGAAGCAGTGATTGTATCAACAGCAAGGACAGCGTCAGGCAGAGCAAAAAAAGGCAGTTTGGCCGAAACGAGGGTGGAGGATCTAGGCAAAGCCGTTCTTGAAGCTGTGATGGAACGTGCTCCTGGATTGAAAAAGGAAGACGTGGAGGATGTCATCTTAGGCTGCGCAATGCCTGAGGGAGAGCAAGGCTTAAATGTGGCTCGAATTATATCGTTGTATGCAGGTTTTCCTGTGACGACACCAGCACTAACCATTAATCGTTTCTGTTCGTCTGGTCTTCAATCCATTGCCTTTGCAGCTGAGCGAGTGATGCTTGGGCACGCAGATGTTGTGATAGCTGGTGGAGTAGAGAGTATGAGTCATGTACCAATGACCGGCTTCAAATTTTCTCCTCACCCACAAATTGCCGAAGAAATGCCAGAAGCTTATATGGGCATGGGTTTTACAGCAGAGGAAGTGGCAAGTCAGTTTGATGTGTCGCGTGAGGACCAAGACGCATTCGCTGCCAGAAGTCATCAAAAAGCCTATGAAGCGGCACACAAAGGATTGTTTAAAGACGAAATTGTGCCTGTTCATACTTCAAAGAGTGGTGTAACAGAAGAAGGCAAACGCTTGGAAGAGACGTATGTATTTGATCAGGATGAAGGAATTCGCGGAGATACAACAGGTGATATTTTATCGAAATTAAAACCTGCTTTTAAGCGAAATGGATCGGTTACGGCAGGAAATTCATCACAAATGAGTGATGGCGCAGCAGCCTGTGTGGTGATGAGTAAGGAGAAAGCGGAAGAATTAGGGTTAACCCCTCTTGCAACATTTAAGTCATTTGCTGTCGCAGGAGTTGAACCAGAGATAATGGGAGTTGGACCCATTAAGGCGATCCCTAAAGCATTAGAGATGGCAGGTATTGGTCAAAATGATGTTGATCTTTTTGAGATCAATGAGGCGTTTGCTTCTCAGTGTCTGCAGATTATTCGGGAATTAGAAATCGATGAAGATAAAGTGAATGTAAACGGTGGAGGAATTGCACTTGGTCATCCACTGGGATGTACGGGAGCAAAGTTAACAGCAACGCTTATTCATGAATTAAAACGTCGTGGTGGTGGATACGGAGTGGTGTCGATGTGTATCGGTGGTGGAATGGGAGCCGCTGGTGTGCTTGAGGTTCACGCGTAACGAACGTTATAAAACTTTGGGAGGCTGTTTAGAATGTTAAAATCAGTGACTGGTGGAAGTTTTATTATTGAGGAAGTTGATTATGCATCGGTTGTCACACCGGATCATCTAACCGATGAGCAGCGTATGATCGCTGATACCACAAGGGATTTTGTAGAAGGTGAAGTTACGCCTCATGATGAGCAGCTAGAAAAACTAGATTATGAGCTAACAGTTGATTTAATACGTAAGGCTGGTGACCTGGGCTTACTAGGGGCTGATGTACCGGAAATGTATGATGGGTTAGAGCTTGATAAAGTGAGCTCTACATTGATTAACGAACGCTTAGCCAAAGCGTCCTCCTTTGCCTTATCAGTAGGTGCACACGTAGGCATTGGTACACTTCCAATCGTTTATTTTGGCACAGAGGAGCAAAAGAAGCGTTATCTTCCTGATCTTGCCTCTGGTCGAAGAATTGCTGCCTATTGTTTAACAGAGCCATCTTCTGGTTCCGATGCTCAAGGAGCAAAAGCAAACGCCGTTTTATCAGAGGACAAAACCTATTACTCGTTATCTGGAACAAAACAGTTTATTACCAATGCTGCATTTGCGGATCTATTTATCGTCTATGCAAAGGTAGATGGAGAAAAGTTCAGTACATTTATCGTGGAACGAACGATGGACGGTGTAAGCATTGGACCAGAAGAAAAGAAAATGGGGATTAAGGGCTCATCTACATGCCCGTTGATTCTAGAAGATGTCAAAGTGCCTGTTGAAAATCTATTATGGGAGGAGGGCAAAGGTCATTTAATTGCGTTTAATATCCTGAATATTGGTCGGTTCAAACTGGCTGCAGGAAGTGTTGGCGCAGCAAAAGAAACCATTGAGCTATCAGCTGATTATGCAAATGAGCGGACTCAATTTGGTCGTCCGATTTCATCTTTTCCTCTAGTAGGTAAAAAGTTGGCGGAGATGAATATTAAAACGTATCTGCTTGAAAGTATCGTCTATCGAACAGCGGGTCTGATGGATGAGGCAATGAAGGATATTGATTTTAGCAAACCAGATGCAGGAGTTGTATCAGCCAAGGCCATTGCAGAATATGCACTAGAGTGTTCGATTAATAAGGTATTTAGTTCTGAA
The DNA here is from genome assembly GCF_023703085.1 of Alkalicoccobacillus plakortidis. NCBI lineage: Bacteria > Bacillati > Bacillota > Bacilli > Caryophanales > Bacillaceae > Shouchella > Shouchella oshimensis. Next base: position 157,812 of record NZ_JAMQJY010000004.1, read on the forward strand.
ACGCTTGATTCAATTGCAGATGAAGGAGTTCAAATTCATGGAGGATACGGTTATATTCAAGAATACAAGGTTGAGCGTATTTACCGTGATTCACGGATTAATCGTATTTTTGAAGGAACAAATGAGATCAACCGCTTATTAATCCCAGGCACATTAATCAAACGAGCGATGAAAGGGCAATTACCACTAATGGAAAAAGCGCAAGCCCTTCAATCTGAGTTGCTATCAATGGTACCCGGCAGAACGTTTGAAGGAACACTTGAACAAGAAGCTCATCTAATTGAGATGGCGAAAAAGATGTTTCTTATGGTTGGCGGTCAGGCTGTACAGAAGTATCAGCTTGAATTAGAAAAGGAACAGGAAATCCTTAGTCATCTAGCTGATATGATGATTCAAGTGTATGCTGTTGAAAGCGCATACGCCAGAACGAAACAATTAATTGATCAAAAGGGTGAAGATAAAGCAGCCAATGCGATTGCTATGACTGAGATCGCCGTTCATGAAGCCTTTGATACGATTGAACAATTAGCTAAGGAATCGCTTGCGTCGATGGAATCAGGGGACTCACTGCGTACTCAGCTATCTGTGCTTAAAAAGCTTGGGCGGAGAACACCAATTAACCTCACATCAAGAAAACGCCAAATCGCTGAAAAAGTCGCGTATTCAAGTAAATATGTTGTGTAATCATTGTACGAAACACCAAAAAAGGGGTGTTGATAATGCAGGACAACGTCTGGTTAACCCATTATCCACAAGAAGTTCAACCAACCTACGAATACCCAAAACAGCATTTGGCACGTTTTCTAATTGATAGTGCCGAAAAATATCCAGAGCACGATGCCTTGTTTTTTCTCGGAAAAAAAATGACCTTTAAGCAGCTGTTAGATGCAACCTATCGTTTGGCAAACAGCTTACAGGATCTTGGTGTAAAAAAGGGTGATCGGGTAGCAATTATGCTACCCAATTGCCCACAAGCGGTTATTGCCTATTATGGTGCATTACTCACCGGCGCAATTGTTGTGCAGACAAATCCACTTTATACCGAAAGAGAACTGAAACATCAGCTGAATGATTCTGGCTCCATTCTGCTCATCACATTAGATATTTTATCAAAACGGGTAAATAAGGTCCTTGATCAAACGAATGTAAGGCACACGATTTTCACCTCGGTTAAGGATTATTTACCATTTCCAAAAAATATTTTGTATCCGCTTACACTAAAGAAGGATGGATTATCCACAAAGGTAGATTATTCAGCCACACAGCATTCCTTTAAACAACGCTTGGCTAATGCTCCTAGCACCCCTGTAATGGTAGAAGTTGATTCAGAGAATGACCTGGCTCTTCTTCAATATACAGGTGGGACTACTGGTGTTTCAAAGGGAGTGATGTTGACGCACTATAATTTAATCGCAAACACCCATCAAACCAAAGCATGGTCCTACCAGACCGAAGAAGGCAAGGAACGGTATCTAGCAGCTCTTCCTTTTTTTCATGTCTTTGGCATGACGGTACTAATGAACCTAGCGATGCTTCAAGCTGGCATGATCATTCTGCTGCCGAAGTTTGATGCGGAGGCCACATTAAAGGTCATTGATAAAATGAAGCCAACGGTTTTTCCGGGCGCACCAACCATGTATATTGCCTTGCTTCATCATCCGAATATTCGCCAATACGATTTATCCTCTATTAATATCTGTATCAGTGGTGCCGCGCCATTACCTGGTGAGGTACAGGAGAAGTTTGAAGCCGTTACAGGAGGCAAGTTAACAGAAGGATACGGTCTGACAGAGACATCACCTGTTACACATGCCAATAACATTTGGGGAAAAAGAAAGCTTGGCTCAATCGGCATTCCGTTTCCTGATACAGAAGCAAAGATTGTTCAATCTGAAACGGGAGATGAGTTGGATGTTGGGGAAGTCGGTGAACTAATCATCAGAGGTCCTCAGGTTATGAAAGGATATTGGAATGCCAAGGAGGAAACAACACGGACCTTAAAGGATGGTTGGTTTTATACCGGAGACATGGCACAGGTTGATGAAGAGGGTTATTTTTATATCATGGATCGAAAAAAGGACATTATTATTGCAGGTGGATTTAACATTTACCCAAGAGAGGTAGAAGAAGTTCTATTTGAGCATCCAAGCCGTGATGGATGCTGTCGTAGCTGGAATTCCAGACGAGTATAGAGGCGAGACGGTTAAAGCTTTTCTAGTGTTAAAAGAAGGTGAGAAACTAGATGAAACCGAAATCGATCGTTTTTGCCGAGATAGACTTGCAGCCTTCAAAGTACCTCGCAGTTACGAAGTGCGCGAAGCCTTACCAAAAACATTAATCGGCAAAACACTACGCCGTAAAGTTGTTGAAGAAGAGCTAGCCAAACATAAAAACGCGTGACACAAAAAGGAGTGGAGAACCATGGCAAACACATCATCAACCCAAAGAGATGTTTTTATAGAGAAAGCAACTGAGCTCGCAGAGAGGACTTTTTGGGGTCATGTTGGCTGTGAAATGATCGAATTAGAGGAGCGACAGGTGACCGTTGAGCTTGATGTGAAGTCGCATCATCTCAACCTCATTGGAATTTTGCACGGTGGCGTTCACGCCACCATGTTAGATAGTGCGATGGGAATCTTAGCAATGGCATCAAATCCCGAAGACAAAATGGTTACGACAAACCTCAATATTCATTATTTAGCCCCAACCAAAGAAGAAAAGGTAAGGGTGCAGGCCAAGATCATTCATGAATCAAACTCGATGATGACGACAGAGGGAACATTAGTAAATGAAGCAGGAGAGCTTTGCGCCTTCGCTACAGCAACCTTCAGGAGGAGCTAATTATACATCTGCCAGCTCAACTCGTAAGCGCGAGTGGGCTTTTTTTGTGGTATAAAGGATAAAAAGGAGAGAAGACATGCAGCATACACTTGAGCTATACGACGTTCCTTTTTATTCAATTAAAAGTGGACGTAAAACAATAGAAGTTCGCTTAAACGATCAAAAAATGAGAAGCATTCAACCAAATGACATACTTACATTTGTTTATCAAAAAGAAACAATCATAACAACAGTTGTGGAGCTTTTACCATACGATTCATTCCTAGACCTTTATCAGACCATTCCTTTTGTTGAAATGGATTGTGAGAATTGGACGATGCACGAGATGCTTGCAGCTACGTACAAATTCTATACAAAGAGTGAGGAAGAAAAATGGGGAGCCGTGGCTATTAGAATCACGACTGCCCTTTAATCTTCGGTTTAATCCGAAGCAACACTTGTGCAACTATCGCCAATACAGGTAATTCTATAAGCGGGCCAAAGACCAAGGCTAGCGCGATAATTGGCTTGTCTGGGAATGCTGTTATGGCAATGGCTAGGGCAACAGGCGAGTTACGGGCAATAATAGTGAAGTGTAAGCTAACAGAATCCTCGTACGACATGTTTAACCATTTACATAAAAGTTGTCCCAATCCGAAGTTTATTATGAAATAAAAGAGGATAGGTATAAGTAAGACATAGATGATTTCCAAATTAGACCAAAGATAGCTTCCTTGAGAGGCGAACATCGAAATAATAGCTAAGCATAAAAAAATGAGTTGTGCAGATGCAAAAAACGGAATCACTCTTTTCTGCAAAAGCTCCTGGTTTTTTCTAAATACAACCCTCGTAAGCTGTGCGAGGGTAAAAGGGAAAAGAAAGACAAGTAACACACTTTCAAGAATGGTAGAAAGGGCAATGGTCTCTACAGTACAGCAAAAATTAACAAATACACCGGTAGTAACAGCACTTGAAGGATGAGGTTAATTGGAAGGACAGACGCGGCGAGAGGTACATTCCCCCGAGCAATGGAGGTGAAGACCAAATACCAATCGGTGCAAGGAGTTACCATTAACATAATGAATGCAATCCATAAGGCTGGATGATCTGAAAGAAACGCCGCACCTAGACCCCAGGCAAGTAATGGAGTCCAAATAAAATTAATAATAGTACTTGTTCCTAAGAATCGAACATGAGTGAATGAATTTTTTAACTGATCAAGAGGGATCGTTAAGAAGAGGCCATATAACATAACCAGTAAAAAAGGAATGATCAGTGATTCTGAATAAGTTGAAATGAGCGGAATTTGACCAAGCCCAAGCCCAATTAGTACCGCTGCAAGGATAATGAGGGTTTGTTGTTTTTCGAGAGTATCCAATGTAAACAGTCCTTACGAAAGAAATTCTTTAATATGAAAGGTGGGTGAGTTACTCTTTGAGAAAAATAGATGGTCATGAAAGACATCATAAAACAAAAGAGACATTCGGTGAAACAATTGATCGAGCGAGAGTTGGTCGTTGGCAAAGCCTAACGGAAGGAAGCTGCCTCACACGAATCTTGACGTTTGTGCTTATTATCGCTTTTATGGTGGTGCTTGGCTACTGTTATGGGTAGTTATTTTGATCTAATTCTGTTAAACGAATACGATAAAACGCTTTTCTGAATTCCGATGGTGTGATGCCCTCGGATTTTTTAAATACTCTCATGAAGTATTTTTCATCTTCAATGCCAATCGATAAAGAAATATCACGAATACTTTTTCTTGTTCGTGAGAGAAGGTCCTTGGCTTTTGTGACTTTTACTAGAGTTATGTATTTTTGAAGTGACATTCCAATTTGTGACTTAAACTGCCTTGAAAGATAGTTAGGGTTATAGTTAAAGTGTTCGGAAATTTGTTGAACAGACTTAGCCTGATCCGTATGTACTCGAATCCATTCGATCATATGAGAAAGATCATGAGCAGGTGAGAGCTTCTGCTGTTCATGTTTATATGAGTCTAATGTTTGATTGGAAAGTTCAATAAGTAAAGAGGTCATGATATAGCTAGCAGCCAAATAAGAATGTGCTCCTGCTTGAGAAATATCTAATAACTGATTAAAGAGAATTGTTAAGCGTTCAATTTTAATGGGTTCTGAGAATGTTGGAATGTAAATAGTAGAGCTAAACGATTGGCTAGTGGGTTCTTGGATAATGGTGACCATCTCATCAGCCATCTGATCGTTTGTCTGATAGCTAGCCCGTTTGTCATCAAGATAAAAATGAAACCAATAATAAGATAGCCGTGAATTTGAATGACTGACCCCATGATGCTGTATGCCTTTTTTTAACAATAAGGTTGTACCTGGCGCTAAATCATAGGTTAGATTTTCTTGTGAGATTTGTAAGCAACCCTCAATGCCGATCAGTAAAACATAGCTATCAAGAGTTCTAGTAGGGTGAAGAAATGGAGTAGACGTTTCGACTCGACCACAAGAAACAAATTGAACGGGCTGAGTGGCTTGAATCGCTAAATAGTCATTCCTCATTACCTAACCTCCGAAATAGTTTATTTTCAAATCGTATAAAATTAATGTGAAAAAGTCCACCTATTGTGTAAATTGAGCTACCGACAACATGGAAAAGGTTTGATAAGATCAACTGTAAGCGATTTCATAATATAATTAGAGAGGCTGATGATTATGACGATTCAGCAAAAAACTGAAGTAAGTGTCACTGATTCATTTTGGAGTAGATATATAGATTTGGTTAAGGACAAAGTTATTCCTTATCAATGGGACGCACTCAATGACCGAATTGCTTGGAGCAGCACCTAGTCATGCAATTAAAAATTTTAGAATAGCAGCAGGTGAAGAAGAAGGGGAATTCCACGGATTTGTGTTTCAGGATAGTGATGTAGCAAAGTGGATTGAAGCAGCCGCATATACGTTGCAGGAGAGACCGGATCAGCAATTAGAAGAAACGTGTGACGATGTCATTGAGTTAATTGGAAGAGCGCAGCAGCCTGATGGGTATTTGAACACGTATTATACGGTTAAAGAACCAGGGAAGAGATGGACTAACCTGAGAGATAATCATGAACTCTATGTAGGTGGGCATTTTATTGAAGCGGCGGTCGCCTATTACGAAGCAACAGGAAAGCGTAATCTACTTGAAATCATGTGTCGATTTGCCGATTATGTGGACTCCATTTTTGGCTTAAAGCAGAACCAACTAAGAGGATATGATGGCCATCAAGAAATTGAACTAGCTCTGCTTAAATTATATCGAGTAACACATGAAGAGCGTTATTTGAGGCTTGCTCAATTTTTTATTGATATCCGAGGAGAGCAACCACACTTTTTTGATATCGAGGCCAAAAAGCGTGGAGAAGAGCCTCATAGATGGTTCCATAATAGCTACAGTTACTCGCAATCACACGCTCCAGTAAGAGAACAGAAAACAGCTGCAGGGCATGCGGTTCGAGCTGTCTACATGTACACAGCGATGGCAGATTTAGCGAGTATTTTAGACGATGAGAGTCTTAAGAAAACCTGCAAAACACTGTGGAATAATGTCGTTCAAAAACAAATGTATGTCACCGCGGGAATTGGTTCGGCAGAGTTTGGAGAGTCTTTTAGCTTTAATTATGACCTTCCAAATGACCTCGCCTATACAGAAACATGCGCCTCGATTGGACTTGTTTTCTGGGCAAAAAAAATGATGGAGTTAGAGGCAAATGGTGAGTATGCAGACGTGGTTGAACGAGCGATTTACAACGGTACAATTAGTGGAATTCAATTAGACGGGACAAAATTCTTCTATGTAAATCCGCTAGAAGTATGGCCAGAACAAGCAAATCATCGCCACGACTATAAGCACGTGAAGCCAGAACGACAGCCTTGGTTCGGATGCGCTTGTTGTCCTCCTAATATTGCTCGGTTAATTGCCTCCATTGGCTCGTATGTTTACTCCGTTAAGGACCATATCGGATTTGTAAACCTTTATATCGGCAGCGAAACAACGCTTGGAGTTAGGGGAAACAAAAGTCCATATTAAGCAAGACTCTGAATTCCCGTGGAATGGTGAAATAAACTTCTCTGTTAACCCTGAACAAGTCTTTGAAGGCACCCTTGCGTTTCGCATTCCTGGCTTGGGCAAAGTCCTTCACTCTGTTAGTGAATGGAGAGGAATCATCAACTCAGCTAGTTAATGGCTATGTATATGTAACCCGGAAGTGGCAAGAACATGATCAAGTTCAACTGCAATTCCCAATGGAAACAGAGATCCTGTTTGCTCATCCTGATTTGAGAGAAAATGCTGGAAAAGTTGCGCTTCAGCGAGGACCAGTCGTGTATTGCCTAGAGCAAATTGATAATGGAGAAGCCTTATCTAGCTTATCCATAGATTGTAGTCAACCTATTGAGGCATCTTTTGAGAGTGACCTTTTAAATGGGATCATGGTACTTAAGGGAAAAGCACTTAGAACAGAAGTGGCAGACTCATCTAAGCAATCGCTCTATTTGACAAGTGGGGAATTAAAAAGACAAGAAACAAGCTTTAAGGCCATTCCGTATTATGCTTGGGCGAATCGTGGAGTTGGTGAGATGGTTGTTTGGATGGCTTATAAGTGATAGTTTGACTAGGAAATAGGAAAAACACTGGAGAAATTCAGTGTTTTTTTGCGATAAAAATGTCCTATATGGTTATACTACGACTAAAATCAGATAGACAATTCGACATAATTCGATAGTATTAGCGAGTAATTATACGAATGACTACTGCTAAAGTTATGTCCTCATCGATTAAGCGTGTTTTATTAAGCTTTATCATCTTATTACACATTTGTTTGAGATTTAGATTACCCGTATAGTTAGCAGAGTTAACCACTAGAGAGACAAGGAGCTTGGAAGAATTGAAAAAGAGTATGATGATTGTTACAGGTATCATTTCGGCAGCTGCATTATCAGCATGTGGAACAGATGATGCTAATCAAGGAACACAAATAGATGAAATTATCGGGGTAGATCCTGGAGCAGGCGTCATGATGAATACAGAAGACGCAATTTCTGAATATGGATTGGATATTCACCTTCAGCCAAGCTCAGACCCAACCATGACAGCAGCTCTTGGAGAAGCTTATGAAAATGAAGAGCCTATTATTGTAACAGCGTCATACCCTCACTGGATTTTTCTTGCCTATGATCTAAAATATTTGGATGATCCTAAAGGCGTATATGGTGAAACAGAAAACATCCACACCTTTACAAAAAAGAGCCTTGAGGAAGAAGCACCAGAAGCATACACCGTTCTTGACAACTTCTACTGGGAGCCAGACGATATTGGTGCAGTGATGCTTGATGTTTTTGAAGGAAAAGAACCAACCGAAGCAGCAGCTAGCTGGGTAGAAGAGCATCAAGAAAAAGTGTCTGAGTGGACGGATGGCGTAGATTCAGTATCTGGAGATGAGATTACTCTTTCATACGTAGCGTGGGACTCCGAAACAGCTTCGACACATGTAGTCGCAAAAGTCTTGGAAGACATAGGATACAATGTTACTCTCACTCAACTTGAGCCAGCATTTATGTGGGCATCAGTAGATTCTGGAGATGCAGATGCAATGGTAGGTGCATGGTTACCCAAAACGCACGGCGCTTATTATGAAGACTATAAAGAAAACATCGTCGACCTAGGTCCAAACTTAGAAGGAGCCCGAATCGGACTCGCAGTACCAGAATATGTAGATATTGATTCGATTGAAGATCTGAAATAAATGATGTTGCTTGGAAACCGCCTCTGTTGGAGAGGCGGTTTTTTGTGTGGGGTTGATTGGTGGGTGATCGGGATTGAGGATGAGAGTGAGGAATCGGGAAAGAGGGGGCGGAATCGAGGAAGAGAGGATGAGACTGAGGAATCGGGGGTGAGAGCGGGATATCAGTAAAGAGAGCGAGATATCAGTAAAGAGAGCGGGATATCAGTAAAGAGAGCGGGATATCAGTAAAGAGAGCCAGATATCGGTAAAGAGAGCGAGATATCAGTAAAGAGAGCAGGATATCGGTAAAGAGAGCGGGATATCAGTAAAGAGAGCGGGAAATCGGTAAAGAGAGCCGGATATCGGTAAAGAGGAGCAGATATCAGTAAAGAGAGCCAGATATCGGTAAAGAGGAGTAGATATCAGTAAAGAGAGCGAGATATCAGTAAAGAGAGCGGGATATCAGTAAAGAGAGCCAGATATCGGTAAAGAGAGCAGGATATCGGTAAAGAGAGCCGGATATCGGTAAAGAGAGCCGGATATCGGTAAAGAGAGCGGGATATCAGTAAAGAGAGCGGGAAATCGGTAAAGAGAGCAGGATATCGGTAAAGAGAGCCGGATATCGGCAAAGAGAGCCGGATATCGGCAAAAGAGAGCCGGATATCGGCAAAGAGAGCGGGATATCGGCAAAGAGGAGCAGAAATCGTTAAAGAGAGCGGGATATCAGTAAAGAGAGCGGGATATCAGTAAAGAGAGCGGGATATCAGTAAAAAGAGCGGGATATCAGTAAAGAGAGCCGGAAATCGGTAAAGAGGAGCAGATATCAGTAAAGAGAGCCGGATATCGGCAAAGAGAGCCGGAAATCGGTAAAGAGGAGCAGATATCAGTAAAGAGAGCCAGATATCGGTAAAGAGGAGTAGATATCAGTAAAGAGAGCGAGATATCAGTAAAGAGAGCGGGATATCAGTAAAGAGAGCAGGATATCGGTAAAGAGAGCCGGATATCGGTAAAGAGAGCCGGATATCGGTAAAGAGAGCGGGATATCAGTAAAGAGAGCGGGAAATCGGTAAAGAGAGCCGGATATCGGTAAAGAGAGCCGGATATCGGCAAAGAGAGCGGGATATCGGCAAAGAGGAGCAGAAATCGGTAAAGAGAGCGGGATATCAGTAAAGAGAGCGGGATATCAGTAAAGAGAGCGGGATATCAGTAAAAAGAGCGGGATATCAGTAAAGAGGAGCAGATATCAGTAAAGAGAGCCGGATATCAGTAAAGAGAGCGAGATATCAGTAAAGAGAGCCGGATATCAGTAAAGAGAGCCGGATATCAGTAAAGAGAGCGAGATATCAGTAAAGAGAGCGGGATATCAGTAAAGAGGAGCAGATATCGGTAAAGAGGAACAGATATCAGTAAAAGGCCCCACAAATAACCTACAAGCCACGGAACCCATTAATCATCAACCTTGCGTTCGGTGTTCTCCGCCTATCTAAAAAAAGGAATGCACCGCCCGCTGTAGAAAGAGTTATACATAGACCGAGACATATATGACTTAATGTAGAGGAGTGAGAGCATGAAGGCTGTGATCATAAATCGTTATGGTGGGCCTGAGGTTTTGGAGTATACGGATATTCCTCGGCCAGAACCACAGGCTGATGAGGTGCTGATTCGGGTTTTAAAGACAAGTGTTAATTTTGCAGATTTAAAAAGTAGGAGAGGGAAGAAGGGGAAGGCAGAGTTTCCGGCTATTTTAGGTCTTGATCTAGTTGGTCGTGTTGAACAAGTTGGGCAACATGTACGGGATGTTGAGGTTGGTCAGAAGGTGATCGCGTTCCCAAAACATGGTTCTTATGCTGAGTATGCGATAGCTAATGAGCAGCTTGTTTATGCGATTCCTGATGATATGGATCTTACTTGTGCGGCGGCGAGTCCAATTGTGGCGTTTTTGTCTTATAAATTGTTAAAAGATATTGGTGGAATCCAACCTGATCATTCAGTGCTAATTCACTCAGGTTCAGGTGGAGTGGGTTCGACTGCTATTCAACTTGCAAAGCATTTTAATGCACATACCATTTTTTCTACTGTTGGTGATTTGGAAAAAGCTCATGTTCCTATAGTATACGGAGCGGATGAGGTGTATTCCTATCAGGATTTTTCTCAACAAATCCTGAATGAAACCAATGGGAAGGGTGTTGATCTTATTTTAGATTCTGTGGGTGGAGAAGTGACTTCCCGCAGTTTGGAATGCTTAGCTCCGTATGGCAGACTTGTTCATTTTGGTCAGTCAAGCGGAGAACAAGCAAATGTGAGTAAAGATGATGTCCATTCGAGTTGTCGTTCGTTTTTGGGGTATAGTTTAGGAACAACCAGAAAACTAAGACCAAATCAGCTACAAGATATCTCGCATAAGGTAATTCAGCTTCTTCATCTCGGTCTCATAAATGTGCATGTAGGTCATGAATTTCTTTTAGAAGATGTTGCAGAAGCCCATAGGTTAATGGAAAAACGGCAACACACCGGAAAAATCATTCTAACCGTTCATGAGGAGGAATCATAATGGAAGGGAAATTGATCTATCAATTTGTTCCTGTAAAAGATCTTGTAACAGCAGTTGATTTGTATCGTGATACTCTAGGTTTTACTGAATCATGGCGTGAAGGTGATCTGACGGTTGCCTTTGATCTTCCAGGCTCTGAGGTGAAATTGTTGATCGAACAGGTTGAAGCGGGACGGATAGATGCGGCGGGTCCTGTATTTTTGGTTCCTTCTGTTCATCAGACCCTCATTCGTTATAAGGATCACTTGACCTTTATTGGTGAACCGGCGGAGACGCCAGATGGATTATGGGTAGGTGCAAAGGATGATTCAGGAAATGGAATATATTTTACGGATGAATCTAAGCTAGAGGCAGGATATACAAGCATAAAGGGTGATGTGGGATGATTGATCTTGAAGATTTGCCGCAAAATATCGGAAACCCAGCGAGAAGAGCATTAAAAGAATTGGGGTATACCCATTTGGAGCAGTTAACAGAGTGGACTGAGAAAGATCTTTTAGCGATACATGGTGTTGGTCCTAAGGCTGTTCGTATTATACGTGAAGCATTGCATGAGCAGAATTTATCTTTTACTACTAAGACGTAAACAAAACACATAGGATGAAAAAAGAGTTAGCCGGAAAGACTAAATGGAGGTGTAAAACAGCGACGTTATAAAAGAGGGTGGGATCTTGAGGACTACAAAAATTGCGTTTTTATCTGTAATGAGCAATACATTTGTTGTTGCAATTAAAATAGTAGTAGGTATTATAACGGGTTCAGTAGCTGTACTATCAGAGGCGATTCACTCTTCATTAGACTTGATGGCTTCATTAATTGCGTTCTTTTCCGTACGGATCTCAAAAAAACCGGCTGACTCAGTTCATCCATACGGACATGGAAAGGTCGAGAATTTATCAGGTACCATTGAAACGATTTTGATTTTTGTTGCGGGTATTTGGATTATCTATGAGTGCGTGCACAAGATCATTCATCCAGAACCATTACAGCTTCCCTTGCTTGGTGTTCTTGTCATGGTCGTGGGAGCAACCATTAATTTTATTGTTTCTAAGGTAGTACGTAAGGAAGCGGATCGTGTACACTCAGTGGCCATGAAATCTAATGCCCTACATCTTTTAACAGATGTGTATACGTCACTCGGTGTAGCTGTCAGCTTATTGCTTGTTACCTTAACTGGTTGGTATATTCTCGATTCCATTATTGGTATGATTCTTGCCATTTATATCATGATTGAGGCGTTTAAGTTAATGAAAGAAACCTTCCCTCCATTAATTGATTCTCGTTTGACTGAAAATGAAGAGTCAGCTGTCTTGAAGATTATTGAATCCTTTAAAGACGAATATCTAGAAGTCCATAATTTTAGGTCTAGAAGATCCGGTCCTCAAGAATATATCGATTTTCACTTAGTTGTACCTTCTGAAGCGAGTATGGGAGAAGTCCACGAGCTTTGTGATCGAATAGAAGAAAAAATAGAAAAAGAATTTCCGCGTGCAGAGGTTTTTATTCATCCAGAACCTGAGCATGAGAGGGAGAATCGTAAGTAAAAAACCAGGGCCAAAGCTTCTGGTTTTTTTGTTATATCAAGATTTTATATATAGATGTTTCTCTTTTGGTTTCAATGGGAACAGTACTTTACGTAACAAAATATAGAGAGACTTAGCTGTGAAGTTACTATTTTATCAGTAAAACAGACAAGTCATAGAGTTGGGATGGTTAGATGAAAACAAGTAAGGTAATATGGATTACGCTTCTTTTTGCAATTGGAGGAGGAGTATTAACAGGTTTAATAGGGTCTGGCGTTCTTTTTATCGTAGAGTCCATTTGGCCAGACGGTTTAATAGCTGATTTATCAGTTGGGGCTACATTTCTAGTAACAGTATTACCTGGTATAGTGGCATCGTTTTATTGGTCATACTTCTACATTAAGAAGAGAAAAAATGAAACAAAGCATTTAGATGATCATGTTCCGGAAGATGAAGATAAAATATAAAATGGTTAAAAGATTCCTAATCATAGGGATCTTTTTTGAATGTAAGAAAACGTCACAGTTACACTTGATGAGATGTATAAAAAAAGTAAAATAACAGATGGAGGTGCAACAATGAGTGTACATATACAAGAGCTTCTAGCCATTGATCGATACAAACAAGAACTTTGCGAACTTATTCAGGTAACTGTGAATAACGGAGCATCCATTGGATTTTTGCTACCTATGCAAAAGGAAGAAGCTGAAGATTTTTGGGAGAGCCACAAACCGAATGAATCTCGAATCCTACTGGGGGCTTTTATAAATCAGCGACTAATAGGTGTGGTATACATAGAATTAGTTGAAAAACCGAATGGATCACATCGAGGAGAAATTTGTAAACTAATGGTTCATCCAGATGCACGTCGCTTAGGTGTTGCAAAGGCATTAATGAAAGAAATTGAAAAGAAAGCACTTGAACAAAACAGAAGTTTACTCGTTTTAGATACTCGAGATGGTGATCATGCTAATGAGCTCTATAAAAGCTTAGGCTTTGTTTTTGCAGGAGCCATTCCTCATTTTGCACGTAACGAAAAAGGAATACTCGAAACAACAAACTTATATTACAAAATGATTTAACAGCCAGCACGTAACAATCGTGTTGGTTTTTTTGTGCAGGAATTATGAATATCATATGGAAAGTAAATGAGACAGGAGGGTTTATTTTGAACGAGAACTGTGTATTTTGTTACCCAAATATAGAGACAGACAAGCAAATCATTTTTAGTCATTCGAGCTGTATGTTTTTGCAGTTGAAGTCCGCTCAGAGAGAGGGTGTAGCTTTGAATGGGGCTGGTGTCATTGTTCCAAAACAACATCGAGAGACGGTATTCGATTTAACATCTCAGGAATGGGAGGATACCTTTGAATTACTTAAGCAAGTAAAGAACTGGCTCGATACAACATTACAACCTGCTGGCTATAACATTGGCTGGAATTGTGGAAGTGTCGCCGGACAGCATATCCCCCACGCTCACATGCATGTGTTACCACGATATGAACATGAAGAAATGGCGGGGAAAGGAATTCGCTATCTGTTTAAAAACCAATAAGAGGTGATATATGAACATCTTAATCATGCAGCCTAAGTTAGAGGAATCCATATTACAATTAGAAAAAGTATTAAAGAGTAACGCTAACGTTGATATGGTTATATTTCCTGAAGGGTATCTAAATGAAAATGTTGAACAAGCCTGTCAACTGGCAAAGGATACGAGAACCATCTTAGTAGGAGGCTATCGCCGGATGAGTGATCATCCAAAGGATTATGCCGTTTTGATTGGGGCGGATGGCCATGTATGTATTGATCGTCAAAAGTACACAAAAACACAAATTGCAACTGTTGAAGGTTTGAGAATAGGGCATATCTTATGTGATGAACTTTTGCTTCAAGGGTTAAAAAAGGAACCCAACCAGCTTCTTGATCTCATCGTTCATCCGATTGGTGTAGGCATGTATAGTATCGAGCAATTTAATGAATGGATAGGAAAAGCAAAAGAAATTGCTGTTAATCATCAAGTGATGGTGATCGGTGTAAGTCATGCCAATGGAATATTTAAAGGCGCGGATCAATCTATTCCAATTGCTTATTGTCTTAACTCAGATGGCGGCAGCGTGTTTGTAGCCCAAAATGATACTCGCACTCGTCTAGTGGATTTAACAACAAAAAAAGTCTCTATTTTAGAGGAATTAACCCAATGATTCGACCGGCAGAAATGAAAGATGCTCCTGCGTTAGCGACGTTATGCCTTCAATTAGGCTATATAGTCGATCGCGATTTAGCTGAAGTCCGCCTTGATCGAATGTTATCCAATAAAACTCACGGTATCTTTGTGAATGAAGAAGCAGATCACCTGATTTCAGGCTGGGCTCATGTCTATGGAAAATATCTTATTGAGTTAGAGTATGCTGAAATCGGAGGCATTGTGGTCGATCAAACAGTTAGAAGATCAGGAGTAGGCCAGAAGCTCATGATGGCATGTGAAGAATGGGCTCGTGCAAATGCTTTTACAGAAATGAGATTACGGTCAGGGTCACAAAGAAATGAGGCTCATATTTTTTATCATCATTTAGGTTATGAACATACTCGTGATCAGAAAGTGTTTAGAAAGAAGTTTGAGGAGGTTGATTAGTTTGCACTCAACAAACATCTCCTTACGTGAATTCCGATACGATGATTGGAAGGCTATTAATCAATATGCGCGCCTGGCAAGTGTGAGTCAATACCAAGCATGGCGCGTGCAGACCGAGATTGACTCGCAGTCATATCTGGTTCAACTTATACAAGATTCAGCCTGTGAACCAAGAAGTAGATATGCATTTGCAATCATCGAGAATGAGACACAATTCTGCATCGGATCGGCGGAACTAAACATTAGAGATCGACATAATAGGGTGGGAGAGTTGGCATATATTTTACATCCTAATTATTGGGGAAAGGGCTTTGCTACCGAAGCAGCAAAGCAAATGCTCTCGTATGGATTTTCTGAACAAAAGCTTCACCGTATATTTGCAACATGTGATCCTCGTAATATAAGTTCAGAGCGAGTGATGCAGAAGGTAGGTATGCAAAAGGAAGGTAAGCTGCGTGAAAACCTTCTGCTAGATGAAGGCTGGAGAGACTCGCTTATTTATAGCTTGCTGGAAAATGAAGTTAATTGCTTTTAAGGGGGAGGAAACACCTTGTTTGAGATACGCAAACTAAACAAAGCTGAGCACGATTTTCTAAAAGAAATGCTCTACGAATCGATTTTTATTGACGAATCAAAGAAACCACCATTAAAACAATTACTCGATACTAAAGATATGCTCAAATATCACATAAATTGGGGGAGGCCAGGAGACCAGGCGTTCATTGCTTTAAATAGTGAGGATAAACCAGTGGGGGCGGTTTGGTTTAGACTTCTTCAAGGAGCAGATAAGGGATATGGCTATGTAGATGAATGCACACCAGAGCTTGGTATTGCAGTGAGTAAAGAGGGACGAGGCCAAGGCTTGGGACGTAAGTTAATGCGAGCATTAATGGAACAAGCTAAAATAGATGGGTTTCTTAAGCTCTCGCTCAGTGTGGACCCAGATAATATCAGTGCAGTAAAACTATATCAAAGCTTAGGATTTGTAGAAGTTGGAATGGAAGGAACATCGATTAGGATGGTCGCCAATGTAGGTGAGAGTTCGTTTATGAATATGATTCGAGAGCTTGAGGAAAGCCACTTACATCCTGATATTCGCAAGTCTAGTGAAAAGCTTGGACATATTTTAGCGGATAATTTTGTTGAAATTGGCTCGTCAGGTAGAATGTTCGGTAAAGAAGAGTGTCTAGCTGATGGAGTTAGCCCTGACGAGATGACGATTCATGATTTTGCGATGCGTCGTTTATCGGAGGGGATTGTATTAACAACCTATCAAATAATGAACAAAACAAATAATAGAAGAACCTTACGCAGCTCCATTTGGAAGCAGATTGACGGACGCTGGCAACTCTATTTTCATCAGGGCACGATAAAGAGCTCTGAAACTGAATATCTCTGATCGGTTCTGGCAACTTTATCAATCAAGGGAAAACCCCAGTAACAAGTAGGAACATAAAAGAACCAAGGCCTAATGGATCCTTACTAAGAAACAGAGCCACTTACGAAGAGGTGTTGTGGGTTCAGCAAGAGGAAGGCCAAGTTAACAAGAAAGAACATAAAAAAACCAAGACCGAATGGATCGTTACTAAGAAACAGAGCTAATTACGAAGAGATATTGAGGGTTCAGCAAGAGGAAGTCCTATTTAACAAGACCGAATGGAACTTCACTAAGAAACAAAATCTCTTACAAAGAGGTTTTTTGGATTCTGCATGAGAGAATCTAATTTAGCAAGAGTACAGTTCAAAAAACCAGGCGTAACAGACAATATAAGTAGAGTCCATATAATTGTGTAAAAGTAAAAATAAAAAAAGGCCAATGGCCCATCCTCGTGATACACTATTTTCGCCAAGAAAATCATCAACAGGAGGAATGGGACATGACCCAATTTAATTTTAACGTAGATATGGATGTAATTAAAGAGGAATTAATCGGCTCAAATTTAAATGCCACCATTAAATCTTCGATTATTCTGATTCTCAATCAAATGATGGAACAGGAGCGCGATGAGTATCTGAAATCCAGCTCTTATGAACGCACTGGAGATCGGGTTGATTATCGTAATGGGTACTATGAGAGAGATTATATGCTTTCAATTGGGAAGATCACTCTTAAGGTGCCTCGTTCGCGTAATGGAAAGTTCTCTCCGTCTCTTTTTGAGCGCTATCAACGAACAGATCAAGCACTGATAGCAACGATGGTTGAAATGGTTGTCCAAGGGGTTTCAACACGCAAAGTGACTCAAGCGGTCGTGAAACTGTGCGGAGAAAATGTGTCTAAATCCTTTGTATCAAGTCTAACAGAAAGGTTAGATCCTTTCGTCAAAGAGTGGTCGAGTCGATCTTTAGTTGGAAAAGAATATCCTTATATCTATACTGATGCGCTTTATATTAAGGTACGCGAGTACCAAAAAGTCGTGTCCAAAGCAGTCTACATCGCTGTGGGCGTGAATGAAGATCACAAAAGAGAAATCATTGGTTTTCATATTACACATGATGAAACGAAAGCTGGATGGGAATCTTTCTTCGAAAGTCTTCAATCACGTGGGCTTTTATCTCCAAAACTCGTGATTTCAGATGCCCACAAAGGCTTAAAAGCAGCGATCCACGAAGCATTTACAGGCTCAAGTTGGCAGCGGTGCACCGTTCATTTTAAACGAAATATCTTTAGTGCCCTTCCAAAAAAAGAAACGGAAACGTTTCGCTCATTGGTTAAAGATATCTTTACTCGCCAAACTCAAAAAGAAGCACGAGCCCTTTATCAAGAAATCGCATCCAATTACGAAGGACAGAAGAAGTATGAGAACGCGTTAAATAAACTTGAAGAAGGACTTGAAGATGCCATTCAATACATGAGTGAGCAGAAATCATATCATCCGTTACTGCGGAGCACAAACAACCTAGAGCGGTTGAATTCAGAGGTTCGCCGTAGAGAAGGAGTCATACGTATTTTCCCTAATCAACAATCTGCGTTCCGTTTGATTGGAGCGGTTCTGAAGGATTACGACGAATTGAGGTTGTGTAAGAGAAAGTATTTGCCTGAAACGTGAAATGAAATAGAGGAGCCGACGGCTCCTCTACCCTAAACTGATAATGAAAACAAATTATTCATTAAGATCAAGACTTGAAAATAGTGACGAGGTATTTTACACATAAATTAGGACTTGACCACAATATAAATTGTCGTTACGCCTGGTTCATTTCCTACTTAATTTTCTTTCTCAATCGACTTCTCTGCCATCTGCTTAGAAGGCCAAAATGCCCATTTTCCAAGTAAACTTGTAATAGCTGGCACAAGTAATGGTCGAACGATAAAGGTGTCTAGTAGTACACCAATCGCTGTGATAAGACCGAATTGAACAAGAACTTGAATTGGAAGAGTTGTTAGAACAGCAAATGTTCCTGCTAGGATGACACCTGCTGAAGTAATAACACCACCACTTTGTCCTACCCCTTCTCTTATCGCTTGTTTTAGCGGCAGACTTCGTTTCTTCTCCCAGATATTTGAGATCATGAAGATATTATAATCTTCACCAAGCGCCACAATAAATACAAAGGCATAGATAGGGATTAAAGCAGAAATTGACGGTACATCAAAACCATAGTGCAGTATCACCCAGCCAAGCCCAAGTGCACTTGTATAGGAGATTAGAACTGTTGCAACTAAATAAAGCATAGCCGTGATTGATCGTAAATATAAAAGAAGTAAAATAGAGACGATCACAACAACCAACGCAATTATTTTCCCCTCGTCGGCTTCAATGATACTGCGTTGATCAACTTGTTCAGCGGTTTGACCGCCAATCCATACATCAGCTAACTGGTGTTGATCTTTGATTTCGATTGCACTCGCTTGAATAGCTTCAAGATCATCCATTGCTTCGTTACTATATGGATTCTCCTCTAATTCTATTTGATACATCACAATATCATCGTTTACTTCACTAACTTCTGGTTCCTCTACTTTATATACACCACTTAGGCTCTCTAAGTCCTCAGTTAAATCGACGTCTTCTCCTGCCACATCAAATACAATTTGAACTGGCGCTAAATCACCGGAACCAAATGCATCAGTGATAAGAGCAAACCCTTCGCGGGAAGGTGTATCTTCTGGAAAAGAGGATAGGGTGTCATAAGAATATTGAACCTGTGTCACAAAGAACGAACTACCAATTAATAGAACGAGTGTAATAAGAATGGTTCGAATTGGCTTTTGGGCAGCAAACTGTCCAACACTATGCCAAAAGCGCGATTGTTTATGAAGTTTCACTTTTTTTTTTTTTTCTTTGCTCGTTTGTGCTCCATTTCTTCCGTTCTTGGAACAAATGGGTAAAATGCTGTTCGACCAATTAAGCTTAATAAAGCTGGTACTAATGTTAAGGATGAAATCATCATCACAAAGATTGATAATCCAAATGGAACAGCAAAGTTATGGATCGTACCGTATTGTGAGACCAAAAGTGCCATAAGAGCAGAGACCACCGTTAATCCACTAACACCTATGACTCCAGCGGTATCAGATAAAGCGAGTCGAATGGCCTTAAGTCGATTTTGTTCTTCATATAAAAATAGTCGGAATCTCGCAATTAAAAATAAGCAATAATCTGTGCCTGCTCCAAATAATAGAACGGTCATAATGGCAATTCCTTGTGAATCATATGAGATGATTCCTGATTTCGCCATCCATCCGAGTATTGGAGTTGCTACTGCATAAGCCGCACCAACTGCAAGTAGTGGAACAAGCGGTAGGATAGGAGATCGGTAGATTATAAGTAGAAACACAAGTACTAATAGGACCGTTCCAATTAATAAGGAAACATCGGCGTCTGCAAATAACTCCGTTGCATCTACACTTATACCCGCAGGACCAGTAGCTCTAGTGACTAACTCATTAGAATCTAGTGCTTGTTCGAATGGGTTTTCTCCTAAGATGTCGCTAGCTCTCTCTTCTAGTTCCGTCAGTCCAGCCTTTGTTTCATCAGCTGTTACGTTACTTTTAAAAAGAATGGCTTGTATAAATGTGGTGCCATCTTCAGAAATCATTTCTTGTAAGGCAGGGAGAGGGATTTCCTGATAAGGGACGGCCATCTCTTGTGCATTTAGTTCATTATCTGTGAGGCTTTGAGAAAGCTCCTGTATAGCTGTGATATCTTCCTCTTCTAAGCCTGATTCGCGGTACCAAGTAATGAGACCAGGAAGCCCATCACTATTCGGAAAATACTCCTCCATCGTGGCGGCAGCCTGAATAGAAGGTTGATCAGAAGGCAAAGGTTCTACGGTATCATCGGTATAATCACCAGATGCTGGTAGCAAGAGTTGAAAGCTGATAATAGCTAGAATCCAAATGCCTAATGTAATCCAAGCGGCCTTTTTTGCCAACAATCGCATGTGCGGTTTTTGTCAGTCCGTTTTTCATGTTAGTCTCCTTTAAATTTGTGATCATACTTATCAATCGATAAGCTGAAGGTCTAATAGGGTTATATCATGATCATGCAAACTTATCAATTGATAAGGTGTTGAGATGAATATAGAGGATTAGTAAAATCACAACAGGGTTAGTAAATGAGTTCCACTCAATACTCTAGAAAGGGTCGCATCTGTCGATGTTATCTAGTATAATATTGGAAACAATCTTTAGGAGGTATCCAATGTTCCATCCGATTCTTATGGGGTTTCTCATTGCTATGATTGTAGCGGTAGATGTATGGGCATTTGATCAGGATCAAAAAAGATGGGGCTTGGTTTAAAGCTTGGCCGAAGCCCGCAAAAATTATGGCTTTCATAGGCTTAACATTCGTTATGACCGTTTTTTGGTCAGCAGTTAATTGGAAGTATGTATAATGGAAAAACGCCGGGTCCTACACTACAGGGCTGGCGTTTTTATTTTTAGTGAAAAAAATTATACTAAGTGTTAAGACTAAAGAGTGTATAATAAGATATTAGAATACATTCTCTAGATAAGTTATCATAGAGATTATTGGAAAGTAGGTGATTTGATGGTGGAGAGGCCGTAGTTAAAACCATTCAATTGAATAGCTTAACAGCAGGTTCTTTAGACTTAAAATCATTTACGGAGGTGAATCCCTTTTATTAAGGGAACTTATTGGAGATTGGAACGATTATTAATTTATTAGGTGTGGCAATGCTTATTGCCTTAACTGCTTTTTTTGTGGCTTCTGAATTTGCGATTGTAAAAATTCGGAGCACTCAGCTTGAACCGCACATTGAAGGTGGAAGCAAGCGCGCGTTGGCAGCTAAAAAAGTGGTATCTAATTTAGATGAATACTTATCTGCCTGCCAGTTGGGTATAACAATAACAGCACTAGGTATCGGGCGACTAGCCGAGCCAACGTTTGAACGAATGCTACATCCGATTATAGGTGAATTAGGTGTTAATGAAGCGATTGTTACAACCGTTTCAATTATTATTTCTTTTTCGATTGCAACATTTTTGCATGTTGTGGTTGGAGAACTTGCGCCAAAAACACTTGCTATCCAAAAGGCTGAACAAGTTACACTTTGGATTTCACAACCATTGATTTTGTTCTATCGTTTGTTGTATCCATTCATTTGGGTATTAAATGGATCGGCTCGAATTTTAACACGATCATTTGGGTTACGTCCGATGAGCGAGCACGAAGTCACGCATAGTGAAGAAGAATTAAGACTCATTCTTTCTGATAGCTATAAAAGTGGTGAAATAAATCAGTCAGAGTTTAATTATGTTAGTAAGATCTTTGATTTTGATGAGCGGGTTGCTAAGGAAATTATGGTGCCACGTCCAGAAATGGTGACAATCTCAATTGATGATCCTATGGAAGACATTATAAAACTGATTCGTACCGAAAAATATACGCGATATCCTGTCGTTAATGGTGACAAGGACCATATTTTAGGTATTATTAATGTTCGAGAACTCCTTTCAAATCTGGTTGATGATCATAATAATGAATTATTAATTGATGATTATATCAGACCTGTTATCTCAGTTATTGAATCCGTACCAATCAAAGATGTACTGATACTCATGCAGAAAAATCAGAACCATATGGCGATTTTGTTTGATGAATACGGCGGTACTGCTGGTCTTTTAACAATGGAAGATATCATTGAAGAGATTGTTGGCGAGATCAACGATGAATTTGATGAAGAGGAAGAACCAGATGTTACTCAACTTGATGATGACTATTATCGTATTAGTGGTCAAACGATGATTACCGAGGTCAATGAACTTCTTCAACTACACATCGAAGAGGAAGATGCGGATACAATCGGTGGTTGGATGATGACACAAAAATACGATATTAAAGAAGAAGAAGAGTTATTCTTTGGGAGATATGCTTTTAAAATCAACGAGTTTGAAGGTCATCAAATCAAAACAATTGATGTGTATCTTAAACCATTAGATGAAGAAAATATAGATGATGAATAAAAGAACACCGTGTCCACTATGGATGCGGTGTTTTTTTGAGGGCAATAAACTTGAGAATGAGCAGAAATTTGGACATGGAAATCAGCTAAGCTGTATAGTAGTGAAACTTAGTAAAGTAAAGAATGGTACGTATAAAGAAATAGGGAGGTTTTTTTAATGAGTTTAATTAAAGATCAAGACGTATTATTTCATCCAGTTCCATTAGGTAACTTAATTATACCAACACGGATTGCAATGGCACCTATGACAAGGGCTTTCTCTCCTAATGGAGTGCCTGATGAGAACGTGGCTGCTTATTATCGCAGAAGAGCTGAAAATGGGGTTGGCTTAATTATTACAGAAGGAACAGCGATTAATCATCCATCAGCTGTAAGTCATCAGGATATTCCACGTTTTCATGGAGAAGACGCACTTGCAGGATGGAAGCAGGTAGTAGATGAAGTACATCAAGCAGGCGGCATGATTATCCCGCAAATCTGGCATGTTGGTGGAGCGCGTAAAATAGGAGACCTTCCTAATGAGAAGGAACTGCCAATAAGTCCATCAGGGCTTGATTTAACTGGAACTAAAGTGACGGATCCTTTAACGGAAGAAGAGATCAAGCAAATCATTGCTGCGTATGCGCAAGCTGCATCGGATGCCAAAAAAGTTGGTTTTGATGGAATTGAGCTACACGGAGCGCATGGCTACTTAATCGATCAATTTCTCTGGGAGAAAACTAACAAACGAACGGACAAATATGGCGGTGATTTAGTCGAACGTACCACATTTGCCCAAGAAGTGGTTAAAGCTTGCCGAGAAGCTGTTGGACCAGATTTTCTAATTGTTTTCCGTTATTCACAATGGAAGCTTGGAGATTACGGAGCGAAGCTAGCGCATAATTCAGAAGAGCTTAAACAACTATTACAACCAATATCAGAGGCAGGCGTGGATGTGTTTCATGCATCGACCAGACGTTTCTGGGAGCCTGAATTTGCTGAGGAATCAGATACATGGAACCTGGCTGCTTGGACAAAACAAGTAACGGGAAAACCTACGATCACAGTCGGTTCTTTAGGTTTAGATCATGCATTTAGAGATGAAAATGGGGCAGCTAATGAAACATCGATATCAGAGAATATCGAAAAGCTGATTTCAAAAATACAGCAGGATGAGTTTGATCTAGTGGCGGTTGGTCGTGCACTCTTAGCAGATCCGGAATGGGCTTCAAAGCTTAAGGATGGAGCATTGGAGAAAGCTGTACCGTACTCCCAAGAGTCAATTAAACAATTGACTTAATAGCTTTTTATAAGAAGGTCGAAGGGTTTTTTTAGCGTAATGAAAACACTTGCATATTTTTATATGTATGTTATGATCTTGTTATAAAATGATATTCATTAGGAATTGTGACTGGTAAAGCAGGCAATACCCTAGATTAATTGGACTTGAAATAAGTCTAATTCATTAGGGTAGTGTCTGTTTTTTTGTTTATACTAACAAGATCATTTATCTCGGTTGAGGTGAACCAATTATGAGAATCCATAAGATTCTTAATAACAATGCTGTAACCATTTTGGATGCTTCAGGAGATGAAGTAATTATCATGGGGCCAGGTGTCGGATTTCAGAAAAAGAAAAAAGACAAGCTGGACGAATCAAAAATAGAAAAACGATTTCGGATGGAAGATAAGCTTACGTTTGCGAAGCTGGAGGAATTACTAGAGAAGATTCCATCTGCTTATATGGAATTGTCTGAAGAGATTATTAAAGAGGCACGCATAAAGTTTGCAAAACAACTTCAGGAAAGTATCTATATCTCCTTAACAGATCATATTCATTTTGCAGTGGAGAGACATAATCAGGGGCTGCCGATAAAAAACGGTCTAATTTGGGAAGTAAAACGATTTTATCCTGACGAATATGCAATCGGAGTAAAGGCACTATCTATTATTAAAGACCGTTTAGGTGCAGAGCTTCCAGAAGATGAGGCTGCCTCAATTGCCTTACATTTTGTGAATGCCCAAATCGGAGAAGAAATTCCTACTGTGGTTTCAATCACAAAAAT
This sequence comes from Alkalicoccobacillus plakortidis, assembly GCF_023703085.1. Taxonomy (NCBI): domain Bacteria; kingdom Bacillati; phylum Bacillota; class Bacilli; order Caryophanales; family Bacillaceae; genus Shouchella; species Shouchella oshimensis. The sequence continues at coordinate 182,541 of NZ_JAMQJY010000004.1, forward strand.
TATTCAAGAGGTTCTAAAGGTAGTCTCCTATCATTTTCAAATGGAGTTTGATGAACAGTCGTTAAGCTATTATCGATTTGTCACACACCTTAAGTTCTTTGCACAGCGTTTAATCAATGGTGATCATATGGAAAGCCATGAAGATAGTTTATATCCGATTGTGAAAGAGAAATTTCCAAAAGCGGCAATTTGCGCAGATAAAATAAAGCAATTTCTGTTGAAAAATCATTCGTATACATTAACAGAGGATGAAACCTTATATCTAACTTTGCATATTCAACGCATTGTAAGAGAGCATCAACATACGAATTAGGATTGTGACTGGTAAAGCAGGCAAGACCTAAGTTTCTATTTGAAGACACGATTATTTGTTGTGTTTTGAAATAGGTACTTAGGTCTTTCTTTTTGCTCTAAGTGCTGACTAAATAACGAGTGCACGCGTTGTTTGGATGTTCAATTAAAAGGAGAAGCGAGCTATGAACCATAGTGAATTAGCAAATGAAATTGTTAAGCATATAGGTGGAAAGTCAAATATAGACCATATGACTCATTGTATGACAAGGTTGAGATTTAATCTTAATGATAATGATCAGGCTGATCGAAAAGCCTTAGAAAAGCTTGATGGAATAGTGGGTACAAATATTAGTGGGTCTCAATTTCAAGTGATTATCGGAAATGATGTACCTGCTGTATATAAAGCCATTGTTGCACAAACAGGTGGCAGTCAAGGTAGCGAAAAAAATCAAGGTAATAAGAAAAAAGAGGGGAACCCCCTTAATCGTTTATTTGATTTTATTTCTGGGGTATTCGCCCCTATCTTAATTGCAGTTGCAGGTAGTGGGATGATTAAAGGTCTTCTTGCTTTAATTGCAGCTTTTGAATGGATGAATACAGAAGGTAGTACGTATATTATCCTTAATGCAATTGGCGATGGAGTATTCTACTTTTTGCCTTTAATTTTGGCTGTTAGTGCCGCCCATAAATTAGGAAGTAATCCGTATATTGCGGCAGGGATAGCAGCAGCTATTCTTCATCCGTCGATTTCTGCGTTACTTTCATCGGGAGAAGCCGTTACGTTTTTTGGCATTCCAATTATCCAAGCAACGTATGCTTCTTCGGTCATTCCAATTTTGATTACGATCTGGCTTGCTTCTCATTTTGAACGAGTGGTCGATCGTTGGATTCACAAATCATTAAAATTATTACTTGTGCCAATGATTGTCATGCTTGTTATGGTGCCTGTGCTCATCCTTGCAATTGGTCCATTGGGAACTTTACTTGGCGATGGTCTTTCTGTCGTTGTAACTGGATTAATGACTAAAACGGGAGTCTTCGGAGGAATTTTCCTCGGTGCGTTGATGCCAATCATAACGATTACAGGAATGCACTATGGACTAGTGCCAGTTATCTTAAATTCACTTGCGCAGAAGGGATATGACTATATCATCCCTGTAACGTTTGTATCTAATATGGGACAAGCGGGTTCGGCTTTTGGGGTATTCCTAAAATCCCGTAACAAAAAACTTAAGGCATTAGCTTTATCCACGTCAATAACAGCTTTAATGGGTGTAACTGAACCGGCCATGTACGGTGTAAACATGCGCTTAAAACGTCCATTTTATGCGGCAATGATTGGTGGAGCTGCAGGTGGAGCCGTTCTCGGATTATTTGGAGTGAAAGCTTATGTTCTGAGTGGGATTGGTGGCTTACCGGGAATTCCAACGTTAATCGGTCCAACCTTTTTATATGGATTATTAGGTATGGTAATAGCATTTGTGGTAGCGACGATTGTGACGTATGTACTTGGATTCGAAGACTTTAAAGAGAAGGATTTAGATGAAGTCGTAAATGAAGGGACTGACTCAGAGAAAACCTCAATTGCTCAGGTTCAGTCAGAAGAAATATTTAGTCCAATCAAAGGTTTTGTAGAGCCGTTATCAGCTGTACCAGATCCAACGTTTGCTGATGAGTTGATGGGGAAAGGCGTAGCCATTCGTCCTACTGATGGTATTGTGGTGTCTCCTGTTAAAGGAACCGTTTCAGCCTTATTTAAAACAAATCATGCGATTGGTTTAAAAAGTGAAACGGGTGCGGAGATTCTGATTCATATTGGAATAGATACGGTTAAGCTAAACGGTAAACACTTTACATCTTATATCCAAGTTGACGATACAGTTGAGATCGGTCAAAAGCTAGTATCTTTTGATCAACAAGCAATTGAACAGGAAGGGTATGAAACCATTACTCCAATCATTGTTACAAATACAGCAGAGTACTCATCTGTTGATGGAGCTGTGGAAAAGGATGTTGAACAGGGAGAAACACTACTTACATTAAACTAGAATACGGAAAGAAGGAATCGTGATGACACAGTATACATTTCCTAAGGGTTTTCTTTGGGGAGGAGCGACAGCAGCCAACCAAATAGAAGGTGCATATGATCAAGGAGGCAAAGGTCTGTCAAGTGCCGATATGATTCCATACATTCCAAAAGAAGAACGTACTGGTGATCATACCTCTGATATTAGTAGTCAACAAATCAAAGAGGCGATAGAAGGAAATAGCCCAAGGCATTTTCCTAAAAGACACGGTATAGATTTTTATCATCATTATAAAGAGGATATTGCTCTACTTTCTGAGATGGGGTTTAAAGCTTTCCGTATGTCTATTTCCTGGCCGCGTATTTTTCCAAAAGGGGACGAATCTCAGCCAAATGAAGAAGGCTTGGCATTTTATGATAATGTGTTCGATGAGCTAAGGAAATATGGTATTGAACCAATTGTTTCTTTATCACACTACGAGATGCCTATTCACCTCATTGAAGAATATGGTGCATGGACAAACAGAAAATTGGTTGGGTTCTTTGAGCATTACGCAAAAACTGTTTTTGCACGTTATAAAGACAAAGTTACGTATTGGATGACGTTTAATGAAATTAATTGCATCACGTTAAGTCCGTATAATGGTGGTGGGATTGTCTCAGATCGGTATGAACATGTGGAACAAGCCTCGTATCAAGGATTACATCATCAATTTGTGGCAAGCGCACTAGCAGTAAAAGCAGGGCACGAGATTAATCCTAATTTTAAAATTGGTTGTATGCTTGCCTTGATGGAGAGTTATGCAGAAACATGTAACCCCGATGATGTCTTAAAAACGCTAAAAGAAGAGCAGCTAAATATGTTTTTCACAGATGTACAGGTGCGTGGTTATTATCCAAGCTACATCAATCGATTCTTTGAGGAACAAAACATCCAGATTGAGATGCAGCCTGGTGATGAAGAGATTCTAAAAAATCATACGGTCGATTACTTATCATTTAGTTATTACATGACATTTGTCACAAGTTCTTCACCACATGGAGAAAAGGCTCCAGGTAATTTATTTGCCGGTATTAAAAATCCTTATCTTGAATCCTCGGAATGGGGCTGGCAAATTGATCCTGTTGGATTGAGAATTGCGCTAAATAAACTATATGATCGATATCAAGTACCGCTCTTTATTGTGGAGAATGGCCTCGGAGCGATTGATACCATTCAAGAGGATGGATCAATTGAGGATGACTACCGGATTGATTACCTACGTAAACACATTGTGCAAATGAAAGAAGCGATTAAGGATGGTGTGGACGTGATGGGCTATACGGCTTGGGGGCCAATAGATCTTATCAGCGTCTCAACATCTGAAATGCAGAAGCGTTATGGATTTATCTACGTAGATCAGGATAATGAAGGTAATGGTACATTAAACAGGTCAAAGAAAAAGAGCTTTCATTGGTATCAGAAAGTCATTGAAACAAACGGAGAAGTGTTATAGAAATTCATACAGAAAAAGCGCGACGAGTTTTTAATTCACTCGTCGCGCTTTTGTTCTATATTATATCCATTTCACAATGTCAGACAATGCCTGTCTTGTTTTTGGTTTTACCGGTTCTGTTACTCTATAGCCATACGCGGCCATCACAGAGACCTTCCATGTATCCGTGTCAATGCCTTCTTGCTTCAAGATCTCGTTTACTTTATCCGGTTGGAAGCCTTCGATCGGGCAGGAATCAGCCAATTTGCGCAGCAGATGTCATCATATTTCCTAATGCAATATAGGTTTGCTTACTAGCCCAGTCAAAAAGTGTACGTTCTGATTCGAATAAATTTTGATTGTCCTGTTGAAAAGCTTTATATCGTGGAGCAAGCTCGTTAATCGTTGCTTCAGGTAGATTTTTAACACTCTTATTAATATAGGAGACATACTCCGAATCAAAGCGCGCCTCTGTATGTGCAAGAGTGATAACAAAGTGACTTGCAGATGTTAACTGACGAATAGCACCTGAGCAGACATCCTTTAGTTTGTTTCGTAGTTCTGGGTCTTGAACAACAATAAATTTCCACGGTTCATAGCCAACAGAGCTTGGAGAAAGTCTGCCAGTTTCCAAGATGAATTCAAAGTCGCTATCGGATATTTTTTTTGTTGAATCGAACTCTTTTGTTGCATGTCTAAAATAAAAAGCGTCTAAAATCTCTTGTTTCTTGTCATTTGTATTGGTCATTGGTTTCATTCCTTTTTTAGATGATCTTATGTAAAGGGTAGCTAAGAATGGATGAATAAACAAGGGAACCGGCTTATGAAGATACTTAATTTTAAGGAAGGAATTGGCTGAATCATCTAGAAGGCTTATAGAGCAGAAATTATTGGAGGGTATGGTAGTGAGTAGTTTTACAAGATACATCATAGTAAGTTTATCTACAGTTCTGTTTATCGTCTTGGTGTTTATGAATTTTATTGGTCAGTGGAGCGCGGATCCGGTCATTCAGGTTCTTTTCTTTTTTATCATGATTATTTCCGTTTTTAACGTTGGAGTTATGACCAGTCAAAGGTTTGAAAAATCATGAGACAGATTATTGCGCTTGGTGGAGGTGGTTTTTCAATGGAGCCAGACAACCCCACTTTAGATGACTACATTTTGAAGCAGGCTAGAAAAGCAACGCCTAAGGTTTGTTTTGTCCCAACAGCTTGGGGAGATCAAGATCAGTACATTAAACGTTTCTACAATGCGTTTCGATCAAAGTCTTGTATTCCAACTCACTTGTCGTTGTTTGATGCTAATTTTACGAACTTAGAAGCTTTTGTTTTTGACCAAGATATTATGTATGTAGGCGGCGGCAGTACAAGGAATATGCTAGTTCTTTGGAGAGAATGGGGATTAGATGATATTTTTAAGAAAGCTTATCAACAAGACATTATCTTAGCAGGTTTGAGCGCCGGTGCGATTTGTTGGTTTGAGCAAGGCTTAACTGACCCACTTAATGGACCACTCTATGCAATTGACGGGCTAGGATTATTAAAAGGGAGTGCTTGTCCTCATTATGATGGAGAAGAAAAGAGACGCCCTTTTTATGAAGCGCTAATTAAGGAAGGTAAAGTGATGGAGGGTTATGGAATTAATGATGGCACGGCTCTTCATTTTATAGATGAATGCTTACATAAATCTGTGCGGTCAACGCAAGGATTTGGTGACGGTTATGAGATCGTAAGAAAGTAAGAAGCATCTGGGGCATAACTAGTCTTTGATACAGAAAAAGATCTCACCCACCAGGAAATTGGTGATGGAGATCTTTTTTTGCTTTTAATAGTCAAACATTCACTCAGGATTTATTCACCAATCGTTTGTCTATCTGGTGAAGAATAAATAATTAACATCCTACATGGCTCCCAGCTTGTAACCTTTGCGTCATGTACGACGTTGCGTGGGATACGCAGCATCATGCCTGGTTTTAAGTGATGGGTTTCATCACCAAGAGAATGTTCACACTCGCCAGATAAGACAAAAATCAACTCCTCACAATTCGGGTGTCTGTGTCTAGGGTTAGACGTACCAGCATCGATATAAACCATTCCAAATGTCATTTCACAGTCTGGATCAATCTCTTTTCCAATGAGCCATTGGATCTTTCCCCAATCCATAGTTAGAACGTGTTTCGCCTCTTTTAAATCAGTAATGGTCGCCATATACATAGCCTCCTTGAGTGATTGAGTGTGTAATCATTATAATTCAACTATGTTGAATTACTCAAGAGAATTTTACCGAAAGCAAACGTCCTCACGTAAAAAGGGTGTACATTTAATTAAAAAAGAGTGATGTGTACTCACTCGGGGGTGACTGCAAAAACGGCTAAATATCTCACCTCATCGGTAATAGGGGTTAGTGTATGCTCTTCTAACGACGTGAAATAAATCGTATCACCAGGAGTTAGTGTGTATTCTGTATTGGCTACTCTGTATTTCATTTCACCTTCTAAAACAAACAGAAATTCTTCCCCGCTATGAGAGAGGACATGACTTTTTATTTCTCCTTTTTTAGCTACAAAGTAGTACGGCTGCATGATTTTATCTTGACGACTTGCAGCAAATGCATAAAAGGAATATCCTTTTTCTGTTTTGATCCAGTTTTTGTTTTGCTTATATGTTGATTGAGGGGTATAAACTGTACCCTCAACTTTGTTTTCCTCAAGCAAATCGGATACAGTGACTCCAAGCGATTCGGCAATTTTCATTAAGGTTGAGATAGGTGGGGTTGTTACACCGTTCTCTATTTTAGATAAAAGGCTTTTAGTAAAGCCGCAATATGAAGAGATCTCTTCTAACGTTCTATTTTGTTGTTTGCGGATGATACGAATCCGTGATCCTAACTGTTTTCCGATGGACATATCTGTATTCCTTTCATGCGGATTATTTAGTTACATTATAATAAATCAATATTCAAAAAGGAAGAGAGAGTATACTCGTACTCTATAGAGTTGAATGATTATGATATTTATAAAACAAAACCGTTCTTACATTCAGTCTAACTTACATTCAGTTTAACTTTAATTATTGATTGACGATTCAACATAGTTGAACTAAAATAAACAATATAATTTATGAATGTTTCATCCCTACATAATCAGTTTTACAAAGGAGGACTAACAGAAAAATGAAATTAGCTTTTTCAAGTCCAACAAAAAATGAGAATGAACAAGAGCTTCTATTCACTCGCTTTCAGTCGATGGGATATGAGGGGCTTCAGTTAAAACCACCACAGTATGCTCCATATGTTAAGGACACGTCGAGGTTCATAGAGTTGTGGAGAGAACAAAAAGGAATTACATCTGCTTTAATTGCTGGTGGCAGCTTAAACGAACTCAATCAAAACGAATTAAGATCTCTTTTTTCATTTTCTCGGAAGGTTGGTGTTGAAAGAATTGTTTATTGCCACGGTATTTCGCGAGAAAAGGTAACTAATTCTGATCTAAAGACATATGCAAGGACGTTATCAGATTTAGCGTATGAAGCCCGCGAAGAACATGGAGTTAGCTTATCTCTACATCATCATTACGATCAACCCGTAATGTATCGAGAAGATTTTGATGTGTTTTTTGATCATGTTAAAGAGAATACGGTAACGTTAACTATCGATACGGCCCACCTTTACAAATCTGGTATTCAGGATATTGCGGAGGTGATTAATAGCTTCAGTAGCTATATTGATAACTTCCATTTGAAAGACTTCTCTCAAGGAGAGTGGAAAGTCCTCGGTGAAGGCGAAATTAATTTTGCGCCTGTGTTCCAGGCTATTAAAAAAATCAACTATCAAGGTTGGGTCTCTGCAGATGAGGAAAGTGGGGGAGATCTGCTACAAGCAATGGAGGATTGCTACAATTATATGTCTCATGGATTATTATCAAAATAGCTGCAAGGGGGAAATTCATTTGCACAAGAAAAATCGCTACAAAATTGGTATTGTAGGTGCGGGGAATGTAACGAATATGCACTTGGAAGGGTTAAAGAATCATCAAGATCAGGTGGAGGTTACAGCCATATGTGATCTGAATCCTGACATATTATCATTACGGGCAGAGGCGTATCATATTCCGCAACAATTTACAGATTTTCAAGCGTTTATTGAAGATAGTGGCATAGATATTGCCATTGTATGTACACCATCTGTAATCCGTAAAGAAGTGATTCTACCATTAATTGAAGCAGGAATTGCTGTATTTTGTGAGAAACCCTTTGCTGAGACATTAGATGTAGCAAAAGAAATAACAGAGGCATCTCGTAAGCACCATGTTCCTATAAGTATTAATCAAAATTTTAGAACACATTATCCATTTGATTTTGTCAAAAATAAAATTCGTGATGGCGCAATCGGGAGTGTGTCCTCTGTAAAATTCCACGATTTTCATTTTCGACAGGATGAAGGGTGGAGGACACAATGTGAACGAAACTCGCTATCTGTTATGGGGGTGCATTGGCTAGATGGATTTAGGTGGATTCTCGAAAGTGAGGCAAAAAGTTTAGTTTGTCAAACGTACTCATCAAAAGCCGTTGAATGCGCGGGTGATACAGATGCGTCAGTACAAATTTTATTTCAAAATGGTGTTACTGTTTCTTATTCTCAAAGCTTATCCTCGGCATTCTCGCGTACGGAGCTTATCGTTGTTGGTGAGACAGGCACATTAGTTGCTGGTTATAATGACGTCGCCTTATACAAAAAAGGGATAAAAGATCCAGTAGAGGTATGGCAGTCCTCAACAGGCGGTCAAAAGAAGAAACCGGAAAGTGCATACGAAGGTATACGTCAACTCATTCACTCCATCGAATCAAATGTAAGCGCTTCTAATGATTGTGAGGATAATTTAAAAACCATTTCTTTGTTAGAGGCCTGCTATCGTTCAGCGAAAGATCAAACAATCATTTATTTTGATTCCGACGGCCATTTACAAAAAGATTAATGAGAAATGAACTTAGCAAGGAGCCTCCAAGACATGAAATGATGTCGGGAGGCTCCTTTTCTAGTCCTGTCTCTTCTTTTCAATACTACTCTTGAGCTTGAGTAATCTGATCAACAGTATCTGCCTGTTGAACTTCATTTAACAAGCTATCAATCTCATATTGTTCTTCTTCGCTTATCGACTCCGTAAAATTGACTGATGTCATAAGTACAAAGACAATAGCAATGGCAAAGTAGGGCCAAGCGGATCTAAGAATTTGTTTCATAGTTAGTGACCTCCTGTATCTCTTGAATTTGTTGAGAAATGGATTACACCTTCTTCTTCTGTCCAATCAAAATGATCATCCTTCGTTAACTGACGAATAATGGATCGCTCATTAAGCTTGTCTGACCAGGAGAGAGGAGCTGGAGAAGCTTCTTTAATCAGTAACGGCACAACTTCAAATTCGGTTGTTCCGTTTTCTGTGATCTCAAACTGTGCTAATGCCGATTCACTTGTTCTAGTCCATCCTTGATCAGATATGAAATTTCCGAGGCTGTAAAAGATTGCTGTGTCATTGTAAACTTCTATTGATTGAAGAACGTGTGGATGGTGACCAACAATGATGTCTGCACCAGCATCAGATAAGGAATGTGCGAGTGTTTGTTGTCTTTCACTTGGCGTATTATCATATTCCTGACCCCAATGAGCATGAACGATGACAACGTCTGCCTGTTGATTCGCTTTGGCGACCATTGGAATAAAAGTCTCGGGATCAAAAGTGGTGATACCACCACTTGAATCATCAACTGCTGCACCATCTTCATATACATCAGAGAATCCTAATGTTGCAATCGTTACCCCATTTACTTCATTAAATGACATACTGTTTGTCTCGTCAGTAATCGATTCACCAGCACCTGTCATATCAATTCCTTCGTTATTAAAAGCAGAAAGGGTCTCTTGTAGCCCATCTTCTTCATAGTCCATCAAGTGGCTATTTGCTAGGTTCATTACAGAGAAGCCGACTGCATGCAGTGCACTGACAGAATCTGCAGTGGAAGAATAATCAGAATCTGCACTGGATTGTTCGGCGACAGGCCTTTCAAAATTGCCTGTCGCATAATCCGCATGCTCAAAGTATGGTTTTACATGAGTAAAGAGGCTTTGTTCATCTGTCGCATCAATTTGAGTCTGGACGTGACCAGCCATCATGATGTCTCCAACAAGTATGCCGCGTGCTAGATTTGTTTGTTTACTTTGTACCTCAGGAATTGGTCTTGTGCTGACTATTGAAAGCACAACGATCAAAAGTAAAAGTAGTGGCAAACTAATTAGAATGTGTTTGGTTGTTTTTTTCTTTTCTACTTTTGAGCGTTTTAATAGTTTCTGTGTTAACGTTAATGGTCGCTTCTCTCTCATGTCTCTCACCCTTAAATTAGAAAGTATAGACTAGTAATAGCAAAGGTTACGCCACTAAGTAATAATGTGCTGCCAAGTGTGAGTGTTACTCCTTGGCGCTCAATTGTGTTTGCAATAAGTCCAGGAACAATAACGCCTAATCCTCTAAATTCCAGCATCTAAACGGGATGACTGGGTAGGCGAGGTCAAGTAAAAGCTTAAGCATAATACCTGTTGTTAACATGGCAGCAAACTTGCGTCGTCCGTATAATATCATGATCTTTGATAAGCCAAATTTGACGATAACAAAGGTTAAGATACTTACAACTAATACAACGGACATAAACATAAATTGATCAAAAACAAGAGCTAAGTAACCAGGAACAATTAAACCTGCAGGAACAATTCCTGTTTTCTCCGCAAAAAGTAAACTTAGCAAGACGCCAAGTATAAGTGATACATATAAATCTGACCCAAACATAGTGTCGTAGACTCCTTCCGATTAGCTTACAAGCTTAGGTGCTTTAACTAGTTTTAATTGTTCTATGAGCGGTTCTGCAGCTCCGTGAATGTTACCAATTCCGTAGATTGTTCTTCCTTCTGAAATGGGTATGAGAATGTCCATGATTTCCTCTGTAGTAAAGTGCTCCAAATTATGAAATTGTTCGTATGGAAGGTTTCCTTTTTCAAATTCCTGAACAATAGGACTTGTGGTTTCACCAATCAAAACAAGGTGTTCGGCTTTAATGTATGGTAAAACATCAAGCGCAAATTGCTCGGTTCGTTCCACTCGATCAGCTCTGCAGTTCATTACAACAATTGGCTTTTCAGTTGGATAACCAATTTGTTTCACTCGATCCCAAATCGATAAGGTGGAGGAGGCATCATTTGCGGCGAATCCATTAACAAAATAACTCCTTTGCTCAGGATCATTTTGCTGGATTTGCAGAATACGCATGGCTCCGGGGTCTGGTGGAGCATTAAGCATACCTTTAAATGCGGTCTCTTCATCAATTCCAATTGCTTCTGCTACAGCGAGAGCTAAAGATGCGTTATCAGGAAAGACCATATATTCAAAACTTCGCAGGTATGATTCGGTAATTTTAGTATTATCAGCTATGATCACACGAGTGTTTCTTTTCTTTGCAATTTGCTTGTAAAAATCACTATATTGATCATTTGTAATAATTAAATGTCCATTATGTGGGATGGTTGCTGTAAAAGCATCTGCCACTTCATCGAGAGTCGGTCCCATTACATCCATATGATCTTCAAGAACATTCACTATGACACCGATATTCGCTTGAAGTAATTGCTCTTGGAATATAATTTGATATTCTGGCTTAACTGCCATGCATTCACTGACCATTGCATTGGCACCACGTTCAACAGCCTCTTGTATCACTTTTTTTTGTTCACCTATGTTTGGGCCTTGAGGTTTTCTAGGGATTGGAGCTTCCTCGTCAGTGTCCCAATAGATCATGCGAGCATCTGTACCAGTTGTTTTTCCAACAGCTTTATATTCAGCTTCTTTTACAACACCCATAATTAAACGAGTGACCGTGGATTTACCACGAATTCCGTTAATGTTAATACGAAGGGGGAGAGCATTAATATTCTTCTGGTGGCGCCGTTTCTCCCATATGCCAATTCCCGCTGCACAAATACTAGCACCCGCTATTATCCACATTAGACCACTTCCTTTCTCTCTACTCATTACTCCTTATCTACGTATGGCTCTCTCTAAAAAACGAGTATCCTCCTTTTTGAGTTGATAGAATCGCTTTGTCATTTAAACCATAACAAACGCAATCCTAACAAAAAATGAAGTATTTCTAATACAGTGTTTCTTGTAGGAAAATCGTTATGAGAGTTGAGACCAAGTTGTTAAATATACCAATGTGAGTCCATGTGAACTGGCGCAAGGCTTACGCTGTTAGAATTTCTAACATATACATAAGTTTATTGACGCAGAAATGAGCTTAATTCATATAGCAATTCGCTAATTTCCCAATAGCAATTCTAAATAAAATGTAGAAAAATGATAAATTAAAGACGTATGTGTAAGCGTTAACGATAATCATGTCTCTAATTGATAATGAAATCTTAATATGAATTTCATACAAAATTCATATTGGACATGTTAAACTAATCGCCGTGTATTTACATATAGAACCATATACTCTTCAGCAATCTATTCACAGATCAAAAACTAAACGAGTAAAGAGGTGACTTCGTTGCGATTAACATTGTATACAGATTATTCAATTCGCGTTTTAATGCATCTAGGAAGTGTGCCAAAAGGGGAGCTTGTTACCTTAAGAGACATCTCCACAACGTATGACATCTCAATTAACCACTTAATGAAAATTGTTCAATCACTGAGGAAAGAAGAGTATATCCGTACAGTAAGGGGAAGAAATGGTGGAATCATATTAGCAAAAGAACCTGCTCAGATTTACATAGGAACTTTGGTAAGAATATTAGAAGATTTAAACGTAGTGGATTCAAGCGAAGATCATCATGCACTATCAACGTTAACCTTTAGCTTTATCTTTGAACACGCTGTCGATCATTTTCTATCTGCGCTAAATCAATATACGCTAGAGGATTTGATTAATTATACTGCAATAGAGGCATCGAATGATGTTGAAAAAAACTCAGATATATCATTTAAACTTTAAGTTCATAGCCTATATGTACTTGAAGAGTATGGTAGGTTCCGAGTACAATAAAAAGAACATACATTCGATTATGGGAGAGTGGAAAAATGTCTCGAAAGGTTGTTCTTTTTATTGCAGTGAGCCTTGATGGCTATATCGCAACTATGGATGAGTCCTTGGATTGGTTATTTAATGTTGAGGGCGAGGGAGATAATGGCTACTCGGAATTTTACGAAACTGTTGATACCGTTGTGATGGGCAGAAAAACATATGACTGGATCACCACACAAATGGAAGGAGAATTCCCTTATAAGGGAAAACAGTGTTACGTATTCTCGAACGCTAGAGCGCAAAAAGATACGGAGAATATTGCGTTTCTAAATGAAAACATTAGTGACTTTGTTAGTCACCTGAAACAGCAATCTGGAAAAAACATTTGGGTTGCTGGCGGTGGTGCATTACTTCATTCATTTATTGAAGCAAATCAGATTGATGAGATGATTATAACAATAGCTCCAACACTTATTGGAAATGGAATTCGTCTCTTTCCAGAAGGTGACTACCAAGCTTGATTGGCGCCTAAAAAGCACAAGAACATTTAATCAATTTGTAGAATTACATTATGAGATCAGACAATAAAAAGAGAACAAAGCATGGGATGAGTAACATTGTCCCATGCTCTTTTTACTTTTACCCACTTTATTTAGGAGTATTGGTATAATTAGAGAGACGATCTTTCTTAGATAGAGGGATAAAACAAAGGTAGAAAAAAAGGGGAAATTAAACGAGTGAACGAGATCATTGTATTTACTTATGAAGAATTGATTGATGCACCAATTGATTTAGTTTTTACGTACTTAAATAAAGACGAGCATGTTCAACAGTGGAATGAGTTCATCGTAAGAAACACTTACGAGAAACATTCTGAGGATGAACTGGAGGCAGGATCTACTTATCAAACGGTTCAAAAAGTCGGCAAAAAAGAATTCATTTTTCAAGCAAAAATACTGGATTATAAGCCGCCTTTTCGAGCGGTTGTCAAAACAGAGACAAAGGAAGGAATCAGTATTACAAGGTATCAATTATCACAAGATACAGATGGTACTCTTTTTAAAGTTGAGGCTAGTATCACTCCCAGTAATGTAAGGTACAAGTTCTTAACAACATTATTTGGGTGGATGAATAGATTTATATATAAAGATATCTATCAAAAATTTGTTGACTATGTTCATGCGCATAATCATAGGTTATGGGAAGTGTATTATGAGTCAGAAGACGGAACGTATAGCCTTATTGGTGATCTCCATTTAAATGAAGATCAAACATGGAGCGTTCTATTAAACCATGATCACCATGATATATACAATCTACTAAAACGCTTTGACTATGAGTGGGATGAAGATAGAGTTCATCTATTACGAGCAAATAGCTTTGAAGAAGCAGAAGCGGGATTTTATGAATGGGTGGAGACGGTTTGGATCCCATTACTAAAGAAAAAATATGGAGACGACTACCCTGTTGCTTAACGTACAAACGAATGATTAACTTAATGAAGAACCTAAAAGAATGGAGAACAACAATCATGAATGAAATACCGAATTGCCCAAAATGTCAATCAGAGTATACATATGAGGACGGCAGTCTATTTGTATGTCCAGAATGTGCCCATGAATGGACTGCTTCAGCTGAAACTGAAGTGGAAAGTGAAGAGAAAATTGTAAAGGATGCAAATGGAAACATTTTATCTGATGGTGACACGATTACAGTGATAAAAGATCTAAAAGTAAAAGGCAGCTCATCTGTTGTGAAAATGGGTACTAAAGTGAAGGGTATTCGTCTGGTAGAGGCAGACCATGATATCGATTGTAAAATTGATGGATTTGGTGCGATGAGCTTGAAGTCTGAGTTTGTGAAGAAGGTATGACTAGTTACATGCAAAACTAAGGATAGGTGGGAAAGACCTATGAAAATGAAAAATGTACTCATACTACTACTTGTATTATGTTTGACCTTTATCATTTATATAAAGCCATTACATGCTTCAGAAGAGTTGACCCCATCAGGAATTCCTCTATCGGACTTAGAAACTAGGGTCGACGACTATGTAAAAGAGTACATTGGTCAAACCACTGCTTGGAGCAAGTGTACTTGTGATGAAAAATCATGAGACCGTTTTCTCAAAAGGGTATGGACTCTCAGATATTGAGAATAACCATATGATGCAACCAGAGCGAACGATTATGGAGTGGGGATCGATTAGTAAACTGTTTGTTTGGGTGGCTGCAATGCAAATGGTTGAACAAGCAGAGCTTGACCTTAATGAAGATATACAAACGTATTTGCCAGATGACTTCTTAACAAAGCTTAGCTATGACGAGCCAATAACTATGCTGCATTTGATGAATCATAACTCTGGGTTTGAAGAAAATATTTTTGATTTAGGCTTTGCCTCAGCCGATCGTGTTACCTCTCTTGAACAAGGACTTCAGCTTGCAGAGCCACATCAAGTATATAAACCGGGCCAAGTCGTTGCGTATTCCAATTATTCAACGTCACTTGCTGCATATATCATTGAACGCATAACTGACGAGCCGTTTTATGAATATGTCCAAAAGAATATCTTGGAACCATTAAATATGAAGCAAACGATTATACATCCAACTTTCAATGGGCAAGAGAACCTTTTAGAGAACAAAGCCAAGGGATATGTCTTATCTTCACCTGAACATTTTGTAGAATCTGATTGGTATTATATGTCTATGTATCCAAGTGGTGGGGTGAATGGTACAGCTGAAGACTTATCGATCTTTGCAAATGCGCTATTATCAAAAGAAGGGGAGATATCCCCACTATTTACGAAGGAAGAAACGCTTGAAACTTTACTTTCACAGAGCTATTCAGCAAATGAACATGTGAGTGGAATTGCCCATGGATTATGGGAGTATGCAGGTGATTCTCGCGGTGTGACTCACGGGGGAAACACAACATCCTTTTCAAGTAATCTACATTTAGTACCTGAAGAAGAGTTTGCTGTGATTGTGCTGACGAACCAAGCAGGAGAGATGGACATTAACTATGGCTTAACTGCACTTCTTGTTGGAGAAAGTGAACCACAAGCTGCTGTAGAAGACCTTCCGAATACGGAAGAGCTTGAAGGATCGTTTCTCGCAGCGCGTAGACCTCATCATAGCTTTATTAGCTTGTATTTTTTCCTGATGCCATATCAAGTAAAACCGATTCAAGAAAATGAAATTGAAATTAATTATGCTGGTTTTACCGCAAACTATGTACAGACTAGTCCTTATGTATATGAAATGAGTCATGGTGATACGATCTTTTACCCTATGAAACAGTTAAGCTTTCAAGTAGAGAATGGAAAGGTACAACAGATCTCCACTTCAATCTCAGATTATTTGCCATTGCCTGCTGGGAAAACAACTCCAATTTTAAATGCTTACATGGTTTTGGCGATTGTTTGTGTTCTGTATTTTCTTGTGGCTCCATTAATATTAGTTATAAAAGCAATCATAAATAAGATGAAAAAGAGAAGAAGTTCTCAAATATCCATATGGCATGCCGTTTTGGTAGTATGCGGAACGGCTACGTTAGTGAATATCATTGTGCTAGTAATTAGAATGCTCTCATCCTATGATCGTGCGTATGCCGAGGTTGCACCACAGATTTTATTAAATGGCTTTTTCTCAGTGATTGCACTACTCTCCATGGCTTTTATGGCTTGGAGATGGCCAAAATCGAGACTTCTGATTATACAAAAAATTACGTACAGCATAACAATTAGTATGACAGTTTTATTAATAACGTTGTTGCTTATATGGGGATTTTATGGGTAGATAAGTAGAAGAGGTGAGTCAGTTGAGCAGAGATGAGAAGAGAAATTATTTAGAGT
This sequence comes from Alkalicoccobacillus plakortidis, assembly GCF_023703085.1. Taxonomy (NCBI): domain Bacteria; kingdom Bacillati; phylum Bacillota; class Bacilli; order Caryophanales; family Bacillaceae; genus Shouchella; species Shouchella oshimensis. The sequence goes on from NZ_JAMQJY010000004.1 coordinate 199,259, forward strand.
TGGATCGAATTATTTTTATAGGAAGAACATACGAGGAATATGTGATGATGTTTCGTCTTGACAGTTGGGATCTACAGAATAAGAAGATCCTTGATTGTCCAGCTGGTGCCTGTTCGTTTACTGCACGAGCAAATGAATTAGGAATAGACGTTACTGCGTGTGATATTGCGTATACTCATCCAAGTGATGACCTGAAGAAAAAGGGATTAGAAGATATTAGCTATGCCATGAATGGTTTATCAAAAGCTAAGCATAAGTACATTTGGGAGTATTTTCGTGATGTGGAGCATCTGAAAGAAAATCGGATAGAGGCATTAACAGAATGTGTGGAAGATATGAAAACCAATAACAATCGTTATGTACCTACGAATCTTCCTAGCCTACCGTTCCGTGATAAAACATTTGATGTAACGCTTTCTGCCCATTTTTTATTCATGTATAGCGATCGTCTGGATTTTACTTTTCATCTAAACACAATAAAAGAATTGATGCGGGTAACAAAAGAAGAGATTCGAATTTTTCCACTCGTTGATTTGGAAGGCAAAAGGTACACGTATCTTGATGAGGTCATTGAATTTTTAACCGAAGCAGGTAGTGTGGTTACTGAAGTGAAGTCTGATTATGAATTTCATGCAAATGCACATTCAATGCTGGTCATAAAGGTTTGAGGCTGTGTAAATTCGTACGGATCGTTGATTGGGAAGTCCTGTTTACTGGAGTAGGGCTCACTGGATTCTTAGTTGAGGTATCAATTCCGATAGAAATCGGCTAGCTTATATATAACCATTTTCAGGAGGTGTTACATATGTTTCCGCAGGACAATGACTATAAGGATGAGATTTTTAAAACTGTTTTTGAAGACGCTTACCACTGTTTTGTTGTGGTGGATAAGCATGGTTTTGTAACGTATATGAACAATAGCTATTGTCATTTTCTTAATCTAGATAAGGATTTGGTGATTGGTAAACATGTCACGGATGTGATTGAGAACTCGCGGATGCATATTGTGGCTCAAACTGGAATCGAGGAAATTGCCGATCTTCAGTTCATACGTGGGAATCATATGGTTGCGAACCGAATCCCAGTGAGGTCTAATGGAGAAATTGTTGGTGCAGTTGGTACTGTTCTGTTCCGTGATACAAAGGAATGGATGAGTATGAATAGTCATATTAAGGACCTTCTGCTTGAGCTTGAACATTACCGTAATCAACAGAGAAAACAACATGGCGCAACGTATTCGTTACATGATATAGTTGGTAGCTCTGATAAGATGAATCTGTTAAAGGAACAAGTAAAAAAAATCGCAACCGGTGATGTTTCGATCCTACTCCGTGGAGAGAGTGGGACGGGCAAAGAGTTGTTTGCACATAGCATCCATCATCTTAGTGAGCGCAATGCGAAGCCTTTTATTAAGGTGAACTGTGCCGCGATCCCTGAACACCTGCTTGAGTCAGAGTTATTTGGTTATCAGGAGGGAGCTTTTACAGGAGCTAAAAAAGGAGGCAAACCTGGAAAGTTTCAGCTTGCTGATGGAGGGACACTGTTTCTGGATGAAATAGGGGACATGCCATTAAGTGCTCAAGTGAAAATTTTGCGTGTTCTCCAAGAGGGAGAGATTGAGGCAGTTGGTTCTGTTCAGCTTGAGCAGATAGATGTGCGGATTATTGCTGCGACAAATCAGCCTCTTGAAGCATTAATCGATAAACAGAAATTTCGAGAAGATTTATTTTACAGAATTAATGTTGTTCAACTGCAGATTCCACCTTTACGAGATAGGCCTGAGGATATTCAAGTGCTGGCCAAATATATTCTTCATAAGATTACCCGAAGAACAGGCAAAAGAGTGACTGATATTGATGAACAGGTTCTTTCCTGTTTTTATAGCTATCGATGGCCAGGAAATGCACGAGAGCTGGAAAATGTCATTGAGTCAGCAGTTCATCTGACGAATTCTGAGATCATTAAGATGGAGGATCTACCCGATCGACTTCAACTTAATAACCATTCAATTGAATTAACAGGTAGCCTAAAAGATATTGTGGAGCAAACAGAAAAACAAGCGATAAGACGGGCTTTAGATAAATGTAGTGGAGACAAGATAAAAGCAGCGGAACTTTTAAAAGTTGGAAAGTCTAGTTTTTATGAGAAGATTAAAAAATACGATCTACAATAATTCCGTATATCCGGAAAAGTTTCCGGATATACGGAATACAGTTAAATGAAAGTGCTTACATTATATTTTGATGATCTCTATTCCGTAATAGCGGAACAGGGATTTTTTTTATGTATACGAACCAACCACTTGAGAGTTGGCACACTTTTTGCATGAGGATTAAGGAAGGATTCTTTTAAACGAGGAGGAAGAACATTGGTAAAGAATAAAGTGGTTTTTATTACAGGTGCAGCAAGTGGGATCGGTCATGAGATTGGCAGAGCTTTTTTACAAAATGGGGCGAAGGTTGTATTCACTGATGTGAATGAAGAAAAGGTGAATGCGGCGGTTAAAGAACTAACGGAAGCTTGGGCATGATTGTTTGGGCTTAGCCTGTGACGTCACAGTGGAAGCTCAACTAGAAGAGTCGATTAATCAAACCGTAAAGCATTTTGGACGATTAGATGTGTTAATTAATAATGCAGGTTTGCAGCATGTCGCTTCGATGGAGGACTTCTCTACAGAAAAGTTCGAACTCATTACCAAGGTGATGCTCGTAGCGCCTTTTATGGCAACCAAGCATGTTTTTCCAATTATGAAAAAGCAAGGATCGGGTCGGATTATTAATATGTCATCGATCAATGGTCTTGTCGGATTTGCAGGTAAGGCAGCGTATAACAGCTCCAAACATGGGGTAATCGGTTTGACGAAGGTGGCGGCATTAGAAGCAGCTTCTTTTGGTATTACAGTAAATGCTCTTTGCCCAGGCTATGTCGATACTCCACTTGTTCGTAACCAGTTAAAGGACCTAGCAAATAACCGTGGAGTGAGTCTTGAGAAAGCACTTGAGGAAGTCATTTATCCATTAGTCCCTCAAAAACGATTATTATCTGTTCAAGAAGTTGCTGATTATGCAATGTTTATTGCTAGTGATCAAGCAAAAGGTGTGACTGGGCAAGCGATTGTGATTGATGGAGGATATACAGCGCAATAAATTTGTAAGCGCTTTACTTATAAAGTAGACTAATTGAGAAGAGGGATTGCATGATATTTAGCATGATTGGCTTGATAGGTGGATTAGCTCTTTTAATTATCTTAACGATGAGAGGCATGAACTTACTTATTGCAGCACCTCTTTCTACCTTATTCTTGGCGATTTTTAGTGGCATTCCTCTTTTTCCACAGATGGTTGCCGAGGATGCTCCAAGTATGTTGGGAAGTTATATGGAGGGGTTTTCTGGTTTTGTTGCCTCATGGTTTATTATGTTTTTGCTTGGCTCCATCTTTGGAAAAGTGATGGGAGATGCTCGAGCAGCAGATAGTGTCTCTAAATTTGTGGTCGATAAACTTGGCACAAAGTATGCCATTATGGCTGTTGTTGCAGCCTGTGCCATCTTAACTTATGGCGGCGTCAGTTTGTTTATTGTTGGTTTTTCTGTTTTTCCATTGGCCTTAAGTTTGTTTAAACAGGCAAATCTACCAAGACGATTTATTCCGGCGACACTTGCTTTTGGCTCGGTGACCTTCACCATGACTTCTCCTGGTTCACCTGAGATTCAGAACTGGATTCCCATTCCGTTTCTTGGTACGTCTGCATACGCAGCCTGGGAAGTGAGTGCGATTGTTGCATTATTTATGATTGTGTTTGGGTACTGGTGGTTAAAGAAAATCATTTACAGAGCAGTTGCAAAAGGTGAATCTTTTGATACGCGAGAAGGGGATCCAATCGTGGAAGAAAGAGAATTGCCTCACCCTGCTCTTGCGGCGATTCCGTTATTCGTTGTCCTTATTATTTCATATATCTTCCACGATTCTCTTGGCACATCCGCTTTGGTTATTGCGTTAACAAGTGGAATTGTTGCGGCTTGGGCTTTAAACCGTAAGTTCTTAGACAATGTCTGGGAATCTGCATCAGGAGGCACGATGGGTGCCTTGCTTGCGATTACAAATACTGCAGCCGTTGTTGGGTTTGGGGCGGTAGCAAAAAATACAACCGCGTTTACAGCGGCTGTTGATGCGGTTACTCATTTCCCAGGAAGCCCATTAGTTGGAGCAGCAATTGCGGTTGGTGTTATTGCAGGATTAACTGGTTCGTCCTCAGGTGGACAACAAATTGCCTTGCCGTTGATTGCACCTCACTACTTAGATGCAGGTGTTGATCCAGAGGCGTTACACCGTGTGGTTGCCATTTCATCAGGTGCCTTAGATACGTTACCTCACGGGGGCTATGTTGTCACTACGATCCGTGCGATATGTGGCGAAACACATAAGGCAGCTTACGCGTCATTTAGTGCAATGACTGTAGTGGTTCCAATACTCGGTGTGCTCTTGGCCATTCTGTTGTTTTCTCTAGGCATGTAGCCTTGTCGTTTATAAACAAGGAGGTTAGACATATTGTTTGTTTCCGTTATTCGCTTTTTTGATCGTATCGTTCAACGATATCTACCTGATGCATTTATCTTTGCGTTAATTTTAACCATCCTTGTGTTTTTATTAGGTCTTGTCGTGACTCCTAGTTCAGCAACAGAAATGGTTACGCATTGGGGAGATGGTTTCTGGGATTTGCTTGCCTTTACCATGCAGATGTCATTAATCGTCATTACCGGTTATATGTTAGCAAGTGCACCAGCAGTGACATTGCTATTAAGAAGGCTTTCATTGTTTGCGCACACACCTGTTCAAGCGATTGTTCTTGTGACGATCGTGGCCCTTACTGCCTGCCTCATTAATTATGGCTTTGGCTTAGTCATTGGTGCTTTATTCGCTAGACATGTTGCCAGGCAGGTTCCATCAGTCGATTACAGGCTACTGATCGCATCAGCTTATAGTGGATTTCTTGTTTGGCATGGCGGCTTGTCAGCGTCCATTCCTTTAACCATTGCCACATCCGATCATTTTCTTGTGGACAGTCTTGGCGTCATTCCTATAGGAGAAACATTGTTCACGTCATACAACATTTTTATCGTTGTTGTGCTGTTTATTACACTGCCAATTTTAAATGCTCTTTCATTAAAAGCAACAAATCAAAATCAACAAATTGATCCTGCATTTTTACATGAAACTGGGGAAAATCAACAAGCTGAAGCGAAAGCGGTTACACCTGCTGAGAAGCTAGAGAATAGTCAGATCCTGTCCTTAATCATAGGACTATCAGGCATTGGCTATATCATCTACTATTTCAGCCGAAACGGGTTGGATTTAAATATAAACATTGTGAACTTTACATTTTTGTTCTTAGCTATCCTCTTTCATCGTACACCTAGAAGATTGCTTCAATCTGTTACGGAAGCGGTTAAGAATGCAGGAGGAATTATCATTCAGTTCCCTTTTTATGCGGGGATTATGGGTATGATGGTTGGCTCAGGATTATCCGATGAAATTGCGTTATGGTTTGTTCGAATATCAACGGAGCAAACTCTACCTTTTCTAACATTTATTAGCGCAGGGATCATTAATTTCTTTGTTCCATCTGGTGGAGGTCAATGGGCTGTGCAAGGTCCAATAATGATACCGGCCGCTTTAGAGTTAGGTGCTGATCCAGCGCGAATTGCGATGGCAGTAGCTTGGGGAGATGCATGGACAAACATGATTCAACCATTTTGGGCTTTACCGATTCTTGCAATTGCAGGCTTAAAGGTTCGAGATATTATGGGCTTTTGCGTTGTCTTGTTATTTTGGTCGTTTATCCCAATTTCAATTGGACTACTATTCTTATAAAAAATAGAAAGGATGATTATGATGAGTGGAAAAAGAGTCGAACGAATAGAGGATCTTATTGATACGATTCAAGACGGAGCGACAGTTATTGTTGGAGGGTTTGGTTTATGTGGAATACCTGAAAAAGCAATTCTAGCCCTTGCAGAAAAAGGAACAAAAGATCTAACTATTGTTAGTAACAACTGTGGAGTAGATGACTGGGGTCTTGGTTTATTACTCGCTAATAAGCAAATTTCTAAAATTATGGCCTCATACGTTGGCGAAAATAAGTTATTTGAACAGCAATTTTTAAATGGAGAACTGGAAGTAGAGCTTGTCCCACAAGGAACCTTAGCAGAACGAATTCGTGCAGGGGGGGCAGGCATCCCTGGATTCTATACCCCAACAGGAGTAGGAACCGAGATTGCAAAAGGAAAAGAGACAAAAGAATTTGATGGCAGAACCTACTTACTAGAGAGAGCAATCAAAGGTGATGTTGCATTAGTAAAGGCATGGAAAGCAGATCCATACGGAAATCTAATTTACAACAAAACAGCACGAAATTTTAACCCATTAGCTGCAGCAGCAGGCAAAGTCACAATTGCTGAGGTAGAAGAAATTGTTGGAGTGGGCGAGCTCAACCCTGATTTTATCCATACACCAAGCATCTACGTACAGCATGTATTTGAAGGAACAGAGTATGAGAAACGAATTGAACGCAGAACCGTACGCGAAAAACAAACCAATGCAGGGAGTGGTCAATAATGTCATCACGTCAAGAGATTGTAAAGCGAGCAGCTTTGGAAATTAAGGACGGAATGAATGTCAATCTCGGAATTGGCATGCCAACACTCATAGCAAACGAAATCCCAGATGATCAAAATGTATTCCTACAATCTGAAAACGGATTGCTCGGTATCGGTCCATACCCGGTAGATGGAGAAGAAGAGGCAGATCTAATCAATGCCGGCAAAGAAACCGTTACCGCTCTATCCGGCGCATCTTTCTTCGATAACGCAGAATCATTTGCTATGATTCGCGGAGGGCACATCGACCTTGCCATATTAGGCGGAATGGAAGTCTCCGAACAAGGTGATCTTGCAAACTGGATGATCCCAGGAAAGATGGTAAAAGGCATGGGCGGTGCCATGGATCTCGTACAAGGCGCAAATAAAGTCGTTGTCATCATGGACCACGTGAATAAACAAGGAGAAACCAAAATCAAAAAAAGCTGCAGCCTTCCTTTAACAGGCTTACAAGTAGTCAACCGCCTTATCACAGAACGCGCAGTCTTTGATTTTACAGACGAAGGAATGGTCTTAGTTGAAACACAAGGAGACTATACAGTAGAAGATATCCGTGAATGCACAGAAGCAGAATTTAAAGTGAAAGAATGAATTGGAGAGAGCAGCCTGAAGTGGGGCTGCTTTTTTGTGTGCGTTGGATGGGGAGAGCGTGAGGTGGGGAGCGGGCAAAGCTAGGAGCAAGAGCAATGTGGGGTTTACCAAGAAGATTGTTGGAGATGGCAAGAAGGATGAAGGGAGTAGCAAGAAGAGGAGGGTGATAGCAAGTGGAAAGGGGGACGTAGCAAGAAGAGGTGAGTCATAGCAAGAGGGAATGAGGGGGGAGCAAGAAGAGGTGACAGGTACCAAGAGAAAAGGAAGAAAAACCAAGAAGAATTAACTCGTATCAAGACGAAAATGATGAGAGACCAAGCTAGAAAAGACATAATTAAGTAATAGCAGGTATACCAAAGAACATCAGTGGGGTTACCAAGATTAAAGTTGTGAAAGCAAGAAGAGCCAAAATACATAATGAAATAAAAATGGACATTTTTATAAAGCATTTATCAACCCAGATCCCAATTATTTGTTAAACTACAGATAGTTAGGAAATGAAAAATATGTAGAGCGGGTGAATCGTTGTCTCAACTAACATTAGTAGAACAAGTAAAATGTTTAATAGACATGCATGCAAAAGGTAAGCTTGGCGGAGAAAAGATGCCCGAGGATGTCATCGTTCCGATCGTACCGAAAGAAGAAAGATTGAATATTCTTACATTAGGTATGGCACTAAATTATCAGCGAAACTCTTATACTCTTTGGGAAGCCATTTCCAAGTTGTACAAAGATCATAGTGCCCGTTGGGTATTCTATCCTGAACAAGTTCTAAATTGTGAAATGGATGAGCTCCAGTCCATATTAGTCCATTATCGGGTTGCTTTACAGCCAAATCGTCATCCTGAAATTTGGAAACGTGTAGCTGCAGGGATATTTCACTCCTCTTCGAAAGGTGATGTCGAAGGTCTGCTAGAGTCAACCAACTATGATATTTTGGAATTAAAAAGTGTTGTCCAAAAACAAAGGAAATCAGAATTTCCTTATTTATCTGGTCCTAAAATCTTTAATTATTGGGTTTATGTTCTTGAGTCTTATCATGAGATCGCCTGGAAATCGAGAGAACTTATTACAATAGCGCCAGACACGCATATTTTAAAAGCATCCATTAAGCTAGGAGTTTGTGAAGAAGCAGTACTGAAGGGAAGTGGAGTAGATAGGGAGTCTGTCTCTCAATCTTGGAAAGTAGCATTAGAAAAAAGTGGCATTGCACCAATTGATATACACACCCCACTCTGGCTTTGGAGCCGAGCTGATTTTCCGAGTATTACATATTAGAAAAGAGGTCAAACCATGTTGATTAGAAAAGCTGTTTTAACTGATGCAGCGAGCATTGCCAACGTCCATGTTGATTGTTGGAGGACAACATACAGAGGAATCTTACCTGAAGCAGCGTTGAATAAATTATCATATGAAAAACGAGCAAGTTTATGGGAATATAATATCCGAGAAGAGAAAGTTTGCATATATGTAGCTGAGAATGAAAACGGACAAGTAGTTGGCTTTGCTTCTGGATCTAAACGAGATACTAACAAAAACCCAGAAGCTGGTGACTTGACCTCCATTTATATTTTAGAGAACGAACAAGGAAAGGGAATTGGAAATCACCTAGTTAAGATGATTTTTCAGGATTTGCAAAAAATGGGCTGTAAATCAATTTATGTTGAAGTACTCGCAGAAAATAACTCAAAAGGCTTCTATGATTATCTAGGTGCAAAGCTTTTTCAAGAAGAACAAATGAGTATTATGGGAACGGATGTCGATGTCTTGATTTATAAATGGGAGAGTGTTGAGTCTATTTGATTTGAATTGCAAGTCTCAAATCTTAAAAGAATTTTCTTAAAAGGGAGGTACATATGTTTTTTAGAAAAAAACAGCTAACATGTCATACATGTAAGAAAGAGGTCAGGAACAATGAGCAGCTCGCTCTGTTTGTTCGGGCAAATGAACTTAGTGGAGTGACAAATTTAAAAGCGTTCGCTCGTCTACATCGGGTACAGTGTATGGATTGTGTAACAGATTCTCAAAGGAGAGCATAAGTGCATCATTATTGGTGAGTTTTATCAAGAAGTAGAGGCAGGTACCAAGAAAAAGTCTAATCTAATTAAGAACGTTTGATGAATTGCCAAGAGCGAAACTACTTTTACCAATTGAGGCATCAAGATAGCAAGAAAGAAGTAACTTTAAGCAAGAGGGGATCTATACAGCAAGCAAGATGCGGCCATTACCAAGAGCTCGAGGCCAGCAGCAAGCCCGATGCGGCTTTTACCAAGAGCTCGAGGCCAACAGCAAGCAAGATGCGGCTTTTATTAAGAGCCTCAGGTCAACAGCAAGCCCGATGCGGCCATTATCAAGAGCCTCAGGCCAACAGCAAGCAAGATGCGGCTTTTATTAAGAGCCTCAGGCCAACAGCAAGCAAGATGCAGTCTTTACCAAGAGCCCCACTCCTACAGCAAGCAAGATGCGGCTATTACCAAGAACTCCACCTCTACACCAAGACCGCACCTCACTTCTCCAAGAGCCCCATCAATCCACCAAGAGCTCCACCTACTCAGCAAGAAGCAGTCTCCATTACCCAGATCAATCAATCAACATCTTCGCGTTTTCATCGTCATCAAGAGCTTTCTCTGGGCTCTGCATAACACTGCAGTGATGATTCCGAATATGGCACATACACTAGCAATGGTGTTCTTCAAACTATAGAATTTTGTGTAAAATTGAAAAAAATAAAGACCTGGTACTAAGAATAGATATAAACTGATTGCTAAGGATTAGGGATTGGGAGGGTGGTCGGCTTGAAGGATAGTAATAAGGAAAAGCTGGAGCGTGTTGATCGTGCAATTGATGAAGTGCTTTTATTGGCGGAAGAGGAGTATATTGAACTTTCTACTTATGAAGAGGTGAAAAGAGGGTTTGATTCAAAAATTCTTGCGCTTGAGGAAGCTGAGAAGTTGGCGCTTGCTGAGAGGTTAGCGCAAGAGCAGGTGCCTGAAGAAGCGGAGTTACCAAAGCAACAGCAGCCTATTCCTAAGCAAGCGCAGACTTCAACTCCTCGTCCTACTGTTGTGAAAAAGCAGCGGTCACCGGAAGAGAATCGTAGAAGGCGCTTAACGTATATTTTGACTTCAGGTGTTGCGTTGTTATTGCTTGGTGGGGTTTTACTTGCGTTGACGAATTGGTTGACGCTTGCTCCGGTGACCAAGGTCTTCCTGATTAGTGGGATTGCTGTTGTATTTGCTGGGATGAGTTATTTGGCTCATAAGCTGAAGATTAATCAAACGATGCTTGCCTTTTTAATGCTGTTTGCTTTTTTTGTGCCGATTGTCTTTTTTTCGATTAGCTATTATGGGGTGTTTGGTAGCTATTTATCGGTTGGTGGAGAGGGAAGTATGTTGTTTGCGGCTGTTTCTTCGTTAATCTGTGCGGCTTTGTATGCGTTTCTGTATAGTTTGGAAGCGAATAAAACGTTTCAGATTGTTGCACTTATTGCGACTGCAGCTAGTTCGATGTATGCGGCGGGTTTTATTTCATCAACGGTTGAGATGTATGTGCTTACGATCGCTGTTCTGATTCTTATCCAACTGTTAATCTGGAACAAAGCGCTTAGCAGTAAATATCTACAGACGTATCGTTTGTTTTTGCCTTGGTTTGTTCTAGCCCAGCTTGTTCTTATAACCTTTGTTCAATTTGTTTTATTTGATTGGACACAAGCGGGGTTTTTAAATTACGCAGTGCTTGGTGTTCTGTACTATTTTCTCGCTTTAAGACATGCAGCGTATCGAGTTGTTTCGATACCTGCAGTACTCGGTTTTAGTATCGGGGTAACGGGTTTACTTTTCATTAATCAAATCATGAACGAGTCGCTTTATGCATTAATGGCATTAATCCTACCTGTTATTCTTTTGACTGCTTATCTTGTCGAAAAGAAAAATGGGCGAGATGCTTTGATGTATGTTCCAATAAAAATTGTCTTTTTTATTACAGTCTTTTTTACACACATTGTGGCGCAGTTGATGCTGTTGATTGATGAAGTTTCACCGAATCTGTATTCAATTCCATTACTTGGATTGGCTGTATTACTTATTACTTGTGGCTTGCTTGTAAAACAGAGGCTAACCCTGTTTTTTGGC